>JBAUBP010000168.1:0-1913 GCA_049676905.1 Bathyarchaeia archaeon | reverse complement strand
TTTCACTCCTTCTTATCAATCTGAGCTACGTATTAATAAACATATGCCAGATGCAAAGAAGATAGACCCGTGTTCGTCCAATACTTCATTACTTGTAAAGCGAGAACTACCTATTTTTATGGTTTCATTTTCAACATTGTATTTCATCCCAGTAAGCGTAACATTCTCGACATTTCCATGAAAAGCAAAGAATGACACGAAAGGGAATCGAGGATTTGTAAATAAGTTTGTTACACCTGGTGCCAACAAACGCATTTCATTCCATTTGTTGCGAATGATAAATTTAATTTCGGGATTGTCCACTTGAAATCGATAAACGCTGTTGAGGGCAGAAATGAAATGATCCAATCGCCCTCCTGTTACACCCGTCAACACAATTTGTTGTGGACTAAAATTGAGTGACTGAGTGAGAGCCAAATCTGTATCTGTTTCATCCTTATCTACAGATGCCACTTTAACTGAAGCAACTCGCTCTGATAAATTCGAAAACTCCTCAATAGATAGTGAATCAAAATCCCCTACTGCTACATTTGGAATGATCCCTTCGTTAAGTAAATACACTGCACCCTTGTCCGCTCCTATAAATATAACATCTTCAAATGAAACGAACGGCTGAAGGTCAGCCAATTCTTCCACTGGGCCCCCAGCGCATATCACGACCGTTTTCATGCACGTATCGCTCGTTCGCCTGCTTGTTGAATGTCTTGAAGTGCTTTTGAACGGTCTGTTTTACTATAAATAGCTGAACCTGCTACAAAGATTGTTGCACCTGCCTCCGCACATGGAACAATCGTTTCAGCATTAATGCCACCATCAATTTCTATTTCAATAGATAAATCTTTTTCTTTAATAATATCAGCTAATTGTTTTATTTTCGGAATGACCGAGTGAATAAATTTTTGACCGCCAAATCCAGGATTTACAGTCATAAATAGCACCATGTCTATATCTTCTAACACATGTTGGATCGATTCAATTGGTGTATGCGGGTTTAAGACAACACCTGGCTTTACACCAAATGAACGGATCAACTGAATCGTTCTGTGCAAATGAGAACACGCTTCTACATGAACCGTAATATAATCAGCACCCGCTTTAGCAAATGATTCTATATAATTATCTGGGTTCTCAATCATTAAATGGACATCTAAAGGTAGTTTTGTCACTGGTCGTAAAGCTTCAACAACAATTGGACCCATTGTAATGTTTGGCACAAAATGACCATCCATAACATCGATGTGAATCAATTTTGCACCGGCTTGTTCGACTTCTTTTACTTCTTCAGCCAATTTTGAAAAGTTGGCAGCTAAGATCGATGGCGCAATTTTAATCATCTTTAATACCTCGGCTTTCGCTCATTTATTTCATCTAAAAACTTAACGTAATGTTTGTATCTGTAATCTTTAATCTCGCCGGATTGAACCCTAGAAAGAACTGCACATTTCGGTTCACTTATGTGTAAACACTCTCTAAATTTACAGCTATCAGACACTGCACGAAATTCAGGAAAACAATATGATAATTGTTCTTTATCGATTTCATCAAAATCAAAAGAACTGAATCCGGGAGTGTCAGCTAATAACCCTTCGCAAACTTCAACCAATTCTACATGACGTGTTGTATGTTTTCCTCGTCCTAGCGCTTGTGAAATAATTCCGGTTTTAATATTTAAGGACGGTAACACTGTATTTAGTAATGTTGATTTTCCGACACCAGACTGTCCAGCTAAAACACTAATTTTACCTTTTAAAACAGGCGCAATGTTGGCAACTAAACTTTCGTCATCTTTAAATGTTTCGATTATTTGATATCCAATCGCTTTGTAATCATTAATAAAAGGCTGAATTTTCGCCATTTCAGATTCAGAAATCAAATCTGTTTTGGTTAAACAAATGATGGGCTCTACATTAAAT
>JBAUBP010000167.1:0-9489 GCA_049676905.1 Bathyarchaeia archaeon | reverse complement strand
ACTCTATTAAGGATCATGGCAGGTTTAGATTTTCCAAATAATGGAAAAATTATCTTCAATAGAAAAGAATTAAACATACGTGACTTACGAAAAATTGCTACGCTTGTTTTTCAAAAGAGTATAATGTTTAATACAACTGTTTTCAAAAATGTCGCTTTTGGTTTGAAAGTAAGAGGTGTTGATACTAAAAAAATACGAGATAAAGTATTTGATTCTCTATCTTCTGTTTCACTACAAGGATTTGACAACAAAAAAGCTAACAATCTCTCTGGAGGGGAACAGCAGAGAGTTGCTTTAGCTAGGGCATTTATTATTAAGCCACAAATTTTACTTTTGGATGAGCCAACAGCTAATTTGGATCCATCTAATGCAATAATTATAGAAAATACGATTAAGGAAATATTGGAAAGAAAATCATGTATTATTGTAATGGCCACTCACAATTTACATCAAGCTAGAAGATTGTCTAGTTTTATTGCACACCTTCATTATGGAAGAATTATTGAATTCTCAAAATCAGAAAAATTCTTTGCACAACCCGAAAATAAGATAACACAAAAATTTGTTTCTGGAGAACTTCAATTTTAATATTATTATGAAAAAATAACAAGATAATGATAATCAATTAAAAAAATAGCTGAAATTCTTCATATTTATTTTGCCAATTTTCGAATTTGAGCAAGATTTTTAGAATCATCATTCTGACTATCTATTGGCGTTTCTAAAATTATTGGTAACTTACGAAAAATATCTGTGTGAAGTATGGTTCTGAAACCTTTGTTACCAATATATCCCTTACCAATATGTTCATGCCTATCTATATGAGATGCCAATTTTCCTTTCGAATCATTTGCATGAACAACCTTAAGCCTTTCCAAGTCAGTTTCTTCTTTAAGTCTATCAATTGTTTCACCAATCGATGTGGTATTTCTTATATCATAACCAGCTGCAAATGCGTGACATGTATCAAAACAGATTCCAAGTCTATGATCATCGGAAATTTGATCTATAATCTCTTGAATTTCCCTAAATGATGAGCCCATACTGTTCTTAGTCCCCGCGGTATTCTCAAGTAATAGAATCACTTTTCCATTTGATGAATTGAAAGCTGTCATTATAGCATTTGTAAGTTTTTTCAATCCAATTCTTCTACCTTTTCCAAGGTGACTCCCTAAATGAATCACAATATATGAAATGTCAAGTTTATTGCACCTGTTCAATTCCTCTATAAGAGACTTCACAGATTTCCTATATACTACCATATTTGGACTGGAAAAATTTGGTAGATAAGGTATATGAGAAAATACTGGCTTCATTCCAGATTCATGTAATTTTTCATTAAATTTTACTATCTCATTTATGTGTAAAGCCCTTGATCTCCAGCTTCTAGGATTACTTGTAAAAATTTGAAATGTATTACATTTTTTTTCATTTGCCCTGTCTACTGCTAAATCAATTCCTTTAGATATTGAAACATGAAGCCCACATTTTATATGATTTTTAATATACAAAATTTACACCAAATATTCTAAAAAATGAAATAACATCATACAAGATTTTTATTTAATAAAAAAATAGAAAATTATTGAATATATTGATATCATGAGCAGATACCATATCATATCAATTACAATTGACTAGATATTTTTAGAAAATAGTATTGATTGGCACACTAAAAAGAAAAAAATCGTAAATAGCATGCCAATTGATTAGTATATTTATGTTAAGAACTTGGAACAGCTATTGCATCAATTTCTATTAAAAGTTCTGGTAAAGGCAGAGTTACTCCAACTGTGACACGACAAGGTGGATCTTCAGGAAAATAAGTCTTGAACACTTCATTCATACCAGCGAAATCTTTTACATCTTTTAAATAAACTGTGGTTTTTACTACATCAGCCATTGATGACCCCGCAGCTTCTAAGACTGCTTTGATATTTTCCATTACTTGTGTGGTTTGTTCTTTTATTTCTCCTGGAACTAATTTACCAGTAGCATCAAAAGCTACGAACCCTGCCACATAAATGACTCCCCCGGCTTTCACCGCTTGTGAATATATTGGGCGCATTGAATTTTGGGCTTTTGTTACTGGTGCTTTGTCAGTTCTAATAATTACTTTATCCACGTTTTCACCGAAAACTGTGAAGATAAATAGAATATTTATGTCTTAGCTTAATCGATGTCATATTGTTATTGTGAGAAATAGTGATATCCGAATCATAATCAGTTACTTATCTATTCTAATCTTTTTATTATATGATATCCAAACTGTGTTTTTACAGGTTCTTTAGTAATCTTATCCTTTTCTAAACTGAATGCAGCATTCTCAAATTCTTTAACCATTTGTCCCCGAGTGAACCATCCTAAATCTCCACCTCGCTTCTTTGAAGGACATGAAGAAAACTGTTTCGCAAGTTCAGAAAATTTTTCCCCATTGTTTAGTCTCTCTAAAATATTAATTGCCTGCGAATGTTTTTCTACAAGAATATGTGCACAACGTATTTTATTACTCATTATAATTTTCTTCAAGTAATTTTTTTCATATGTTTGTAATTAGTTTCGTTTTATAGTTATAGTTGCGTTTTTCCAGTCATCAGTATCATGAAGTGAACCAAGGATGCCAAATATAATATTTGACGTCATTCTCTTTACAAAACTATTCATTCCAATATTTTTGCCGTCTACTTTCAATTCTAATTCTGTATTTATAGTGTCCATATTTACTATACCTCGATCAGCATTCTGTAAAGACAATCAAAGTATAAGTCGTTCGTTATATTCTTCTAATATATTATAGGGTGAAATATTTTGACGCCAAAAGATCCATTTGATAATATTAATATCAATGAAATCTTGGCGGAATATAATAAATTTAGGAGCCCAGAAGTAACGGCAAAGCTTCTTCATATTAAGGATGGAAAGTTGATACTAGAATTTGAGGGGACATTTTGTAATACATGCGGATTCTATGATTATTTTGAAGATTTCATATATGAAATGAAGCGATTAAACAATATCGAATTGAATATAGATAATATCAAGGAAAGTGATTTTCAGAAATTTATAGTGATATATTCAATTAGTGATAGGCCATCTCTATAAAAGAGATGCTAGGCGTAGAACATTTGAAGTGCAATTTTCAAAGTATTTTCAAGCTAATCAAGAAAATGAATCGAAATATGCAAAACAATAATGGCACTGCTCTGAAAAATGAAAGCCAGAAGAATGAGAGAGACCCGTTCAGAATCTTAATAACAACTATACTCTCACAAAGGACGAGAGATGAGAATACAAGACAGGCATCACAAAAACTTTTTTCAAAATATCATGATGTTAAGAGTTTATCCAAAGCAAATGCTAAAGAAGTAGAGAGTTTAATTCATCAATCAGGATTTTATCGTGCAAAAGCACGCTCTATAATATCTGTATCTAAGATTTTAGTCAATTGCTATAATGGAGAAGTACCTAGAGATTTTAATGAATTAATGGCACTACCGTCTGTGGGTCGCAAAACTGCAAATTGCGTACTGGTCTATGGTTTCCATGTACCAGCTATACCCGTAGATATACATGTTCACAGAATTTCCAATCGTTTAGGAATGGTTAATACAAATAACCCAGAAGACACGGAGTTAGACCTACGAGAGCATATAGAAAGACGATTTTGGATCGAATTAAATGAAGAATTTGTTAAATTTGGCCAGAGAATTTGTAAACCAGTTAAACCCAGATGTGTAATTTGCGATTTAAAAAAATGTTGCATTTGGTATAAAGACCAAAGAATGAAGTAATTACATATTAAGAGAACTATTGAATTTTATAGATAATGACTAATCAATCCTGACTTATCAGGTTGATTTGAATTATTTTCTATCACAATAAAAGTAGTTAGGTCACTAGATGACATTGATACTTGATCAGATGTTTTCGTCTTTGGTTGTATACCAATAACCCTAATTTTCATACCTGATTTTAAAGAAATTGCATCATTTGCTAGTGTTCTCCAAAAAGATAGGTTCGCTTTTGAGTTATCATCATTCAAAATGATATTTGCTACTTTCACGGTTTCACCGTTGCTAAGTTGAATGTCATTCAAAAATGATTCTTCAATAATTCCTTCAATAATAACTGGTCTAGATAAATTATTTAGATCATTAATTGACATGCGCTCTGGATAACTAGGTGATTTAATATTAGTTATTTTAGGATTTAATTTTATAATACCTGATTTACTAACACTTATGAATATTTCAGCAGCTTTTTCCTTTATTTGACTATTTTCTACAAGAAGAATATCGTCTTGATTTATCTTATTCATAATATCAGTTTTCTCATCCCAAAGAAAAAGCCGTATCAGACCTGTATTATCTCCTACTAGTAAGGATCCATATTTACTAGTGCTTCCATCGTTTCTGGTGAACTCTCTAATTCCCCCACTATTTATTACTCTTACAATTATCGCTGGGGTTGTTCCAGATTTTAAGTCAATGATTTTTGAAAAATTCAATTTGGTACTGGTTTTGGAAGGTTTACTCTTTAGTATATTTACGGTACTTCCGTTTCCTATATGAATTTCTGGTTTCTTAATTGGGTCTTCTCTTATTTGTGCCCTCATAATCTTTAGAATATCGCCAGGATTTATACCTCTTAATAATCCGACTTTGTCATTCCATGACACAAGGTTCATTGTTACTATTCCATCAGTAATACTAGACCTAAGTACACTACCTTCCTCTTCATCCTGTTTAAAATTAATAATTTCAGGTTTTGAATTAACAGTTGCAATAATATTTACTTCTGTATCATTTATTTTCACATCACTAAGATTTTTAAAGAAAGTTGATAATTCCGGAAATTCATTATCACCAAATTCTGAAGGTAATATTGTAATTTCACATCTATCTCCACAATTTATTTCAGGAGCTCCAGTTAAATCTTCGCGAGTATAGGCATGTGAAAGGCGTATTATTTTTCCTAAGATATCTCCTTCAGATGCTAAGTGTTCAGCTTTTCCATTCCATAATACGCATCTTATTATTCCAGTCCTATCTGCCAACAGTATTCGTAATATTTTTCCAACATTACCATTTGATTTTTTAAATTCTTTAATAGGCCATAGAGATATAATTCTTGTAGATAATGTAATATCATTTAAATTAGTGACAAGATCTTTTACCTTTATTTGATTGAAGGATTTACCATTCACCTTCACAAATAATTCCTGTGCGACAATTCTTGCAGCTCCTTCATCTGAGAGTAAACCTTGAGCTTCTTTCTTCTTAGAATCTATTCGATCGACTATTTCTTTTTTTGTAAGGTCTTTTCTCTGTGTTATTATTTTGTCTATGATATTTTCAAGTTGCATAATGTAGGTTCCTTATTATGAATTGTTACTGGAAAACCTTCCAATAATCTTTCAAAATAATTTTAAGTTGTTCAATTCGGGATTCTATTTCTTTATCCACTGTAACTTCTTTTAAAGAAAAAGTTTCTGAGATATTAAGTTGATTCATTTCAGCCATTGTTGAAATTATACTTGATATAGTTTCAGACAGCGCTGTCAAGTTATATCCTCCTTCAAGAACCATTGCAAGTCTGCTTTTGCAAATTGATTCTGCGACTTGCATGATTCTTTCTGTCATTTTAATGTAATTGTTATTTGTAAATTGTAAATTTGCAATTGGATCTGAGAAATGTGCATCTTGACCTGCAGATACTAAGATTATCTCAGGTTTGAATTCTTTTGCTAAAGGGAAGAACAAATCATCAAATATTTTTTCATAATTGTTACCTGATGTTCCTGCCAGTAACGGAAGATTGACTGTGTAACCTTTTCCTTCTCCTTTACCAATTTCTTCAATATAACCTGTACCTGGATATAGTGGCATCTGATGTGTAGAAAAATAAAGAACTGTTGGATCTTCATAGAAAATATCTTGGGTACCATTCCCATGATGGACGTCCCAATCCATTATCATGAACCTCTTTAGTCCAAAATGCTTTCTTAAATATTCAACAAGTATCGCTATATTATTGAAATAACAAAAACCACCTCCATAATTTCTTCCAGCATGATGCCCAGGTGGACGAATTAAACCAAAAGAATTACTTGCTTTACCTTCCAAAATTATTTTACCAGCAAGTACTGCTCCACCAGCACTTAATTTTGCAATATCATAGGTTTTAGCTTGTATCGGTGTGTCAATAGATAACATACCTCCACGATAACTCATACCCTGAACTTTCTCAATGTAGTCTTCTGTATGGACTAACATTAGGTCTGCCTTGTTTAGTGGATCAGGATATAATATTGAGAGCTTGGGATTTTTTAGAAGACTCACATCTTTCAAATGTTCTACTACCCTACTTACACGTTCAGGTCTCTCTGGATGGTCAAAACCTAAGTTATGTTTGATATAATCTGGATGGTATACTAGGGCTGTTTTAATCAGTGAATTGCCCTCCTTGATTAAGATTAACTGTTATTTTAGATGTATATCATTTGTTGATTTAAAAATCAATAATTATTTGTAACTATGAATATTTTTGAAAGAATTATTTTACCTAAATTTTTATTATATTATTAATCCCAAAATAGTCTTGTTCTTTGATATTCTCTCTCAGCTTTCAATATTTCTGAAAAAAATTCTGCTTCATTACGTATAGGTTTCCGTAGAATTCTTGATGCAATTACAGGTCCTACACCTCGTGCCGCCATGGTGAGAATTGCCCTCTTTCCAGCTGTTTGAACAAGACTTGCTGATTTCCATGCACGATTCCATCTGATTTTTTCTTCAGTAGATAGTTTCAGATGTTTTTTCTTTTTCTTGATTATTTGTAAAATTTCTTGATCGCCATGATAACCCACAGCTATCAATGTTGAACTACATTTTGGACATCTTATGACATCAGGTAAGGTCTTAACATCTCTAACACTTTCCCAATCAGCATTGAATATACAAATCAACCTCACACTTGTAGCCATTAAGCGTTCTTTCACAATATCTGCTAAGGGTTGAGATGGTAAAGCAGGTCTAAGAAGGTTATGTGGAACAACTTTATCAACTATTGGTAAAGCAAAAGGTGAGCAACTGGTTCCCTTCTGATCAACTACTTCAATATCTATTTCGCCTGTTAGAATTTTCTTAATAATTCCAACTGCATTTTCAATGTCTATCTTTTCTAAATATATTTCACGTTTAGTTTCTTCATTTATGGGAGTGCCACGAAATACATTTACGAGAAGTTTTCCTCTCTTTAGCTTGTAATCAGCTTTTGCCTCTACAGCTCCGAACCTCTTAGCAACATGCCAGTGTCTCCAAGTGAAGATCTCAGTATATTCTATCGCATTTCTTATTATTACTGGTATTTCTTTTTCTTTTAGATTTTTCAATTCATTAGCGATTTTTTTTGGATCCATTTTAATTGGAGTAATAATCGCTATTCTGTAAGGGTCGGTATGGGTTAGAATATTTACTCCATACTTTGCTTGAAGAAGAGCTGACATTACTAAAGCTAGAGCTTCATTTACTAGATTACCAAAGCATGCGTGGATTATTATGCAATTCTCAAATCGTTCTATTACTATCTGTTCATGAGTAGGTAAAGGATAATCCCTGCCGTGTCTTTCAATAGTTTCTTTGACTTTATCTAATTCTTGATTTTCATAGACGGCAATTGATTGTGAGTTCCTTGAGATTGCCTGCCTTAGTTTGCCCACTTCAAGTGCTACATCATATTCTACTGGAATTATTTCTCCCTCCCAACTGGGTATAGCATTCAGGCTGGAGGCTGCAGCTTCTACTTCTACAGTCATTTTTTCATCATCAACACTAATGACTCGCCAAGTATTCCCGTGCATGATGAATTCTGTTCTCGATTGACATCGTTTTGCAACAAACTCTTGATCTAGAGTTCCTATACGTCTCTTTAAAGAAAAATCAAATACTGTGTACTTCTTTACATCAGGTATTACTGAAAGATTCTCATAATAATATCGGCGTGTGTTAAGATATTTACCAGATAAGCCTTCATCCCTTAACCTAATTATTCTCTGTTGTTGGAGTTGTTTAATAACGCCATAGAAAACTTGAGGTTCAATGTTTCTAAATGGATATGCTCTTCTAACAACATCATATGCTTCTTCAACAGTGATATTTTTAGTGTCTAATATCAGCCCGACTATTTGGTGAGCTAGAACATCAAGAGCATTTTCGTGTACCTTAACCCTTTCAAGTTGACCTTTCTTTGCATGATCTATCAATACCATGGATTCAAGTATGTCATCAGCCCACGTAGTTATTATACGACCTTTTGGAATAGATTTTATCTGATGACCACTTCTGCCAATCCTCTGAATCAATCTTGTTGCCTGTCTTGGTGACATATAATGAACCACAAGATCAACAGTTCCTACATCTATACCAAGTTCAAGTGATGAAGTACATATCACAGCTTTGATGTCACCTTTTTGGAATTCCGCTTCGACCTCTTCCCTTATCTCACGGGATAAAGAACCGTGATGGACTTTCACTGAATTCCTACAATGTATTGCATTTATTTGTGAACCAAGAGCTTCTGCATGTTCTCGAGTGTTAGTAAATACAAGAGTAGAACGTGGCTCAGTCACAAGTTCACAAATTCTCCGGACTCTACTTATATTTGCAGAAGAAATTCCTAACTCTTTTGCCTGAACATAATCTTTTTTTTCAATCTTGACTTTCTCAATTTTAACATCTAGACTTCTGAGCTCGGAGGACTTTAAAACTTCAGCTTGGTTTCTTGATCCACTTAGAAATTTTGCTATCTTTTCGGCTTCTCCTATAGTGGCTGATAATCCTATTCGTTGGAATTCGTGACCTACAAGTCTACGGAGTCTTTCTATTGCAACTGAAAGCTGCACTCCTCTTTTATCAGTAGCTAGTTCGTGTATCTCATCTACTACTAACCACTTAACATGTTTCAGATGTTCTTTCATTCTTTTACCAGGTAAAATAGCTTGAAGAGTCTCTGGAGTTGTTATCATCATGTCTGGAGGTTTTTTTGCTTGTTTTGTCCTAACACTAGTTGGTGTGTCACCATGTCTAACCTGTACATCTAACCCAAGTTCCTTTCCGATTTCAATTAATCTTCTCAAGATATCGCGATTTAAAGCTCTAAGAGGTGTTATGTAAAGTATTGAGATTCCATCTACTGAATCTATTTTCTTTGCCGAGAGATATAGATCAAATATTGGAAGAATGGCAGCCAAGGTTTTACCAGTACCTGTTGGAGCTATTAGAAGAACGTTTTTCTTTTGTAATATCGGTTGAATCGCTAGCTTCTGAATCTCACTAGCCTCTGTGATCCCTTGACGGTTGATCTGCAATCTTACTGGTTTTTGCAGTATTCGAAATACTTTAGTCAATAAATAATCCTCAATATGCCAGCAGGAAAGTTTGTTACCATTTTAATTTCATTTTTTTAATTTTTATTATGTATATATTGTTA
>JBAUBP010000166.1:0-1585 GCA_049676905.1 Bathyarchaeia archaeon | reverse complement strand
GCCTCCAGCTTTGGCCTTGGGAGTTACTCCACCCAGCCCAGATGTGATGCAGAGACCTCCAAGAGATCCTAAAGAATCTATTTTCTCAAGCGAAGTCAAATCTATGTTAACATTAATTCCACTAGTTCATTCCCCTATACTTCTATATATTTTCATTAGCTCCCTGAACCAAGGAGTAAATGTTGCTAGAACATCACTATTCATAATGTTCATCTTTTTTGAATTGGTTGTTGCGTTAAATTGCCGCTCTCTCAAATATTCAATCTTCAAGGTTAAACCTCACAAAATACTTTCTTTAGCTGTAATTGGCTCAGCCATATCAACAGTAATCCTATTCTTAATTCCTCAATTAAGATCTGCATTCGAACTAGTCATGCCAACATTAACAGATATCATGTGGGCAGCAGTTTTGTCAATACTTCCTATAATCCTAATTGAAACGCTAAAAATGAGATTCAGGAAATCAGGCAAGATTCAACAAAATATTGAAACATAATCTTGTATTTTCAGAATTTCAAACTCAAATTATTTTTCGTCTGTTAATGTTTGTAATAAGCATTTCCTAGCATGCTTTTCAATGCAATAGCTAGCTATAAATTAGAAAGAGTGCTCGTTCTAAAACTCATAAATTCATGCTTGCAAATTGGGTTGTTGATATCAAGAGGTGAAAATGAATTAAGCTTGGAATAAAATCACGTTTTCAGGAAGAAAATATGAAAGCTGCTCTAGCACTAGAGGACGGCACAGTTGTAGAAGGATACGGTTTCGGAGCAGAAGGTCTGGCTCAAGGCGAACTTGTCTTCAATACTAGTATGACAGGATACGTTGAAACGTTAACGGATCCGAGTTATGCTGGACAAATATTGATGATGACCTATCCGCTAATAGGTAACTACGGCGTCTGCAGTGAAGATTACGAGAGTGATAGAATACAGACCAATGGCTTTGTCATCAAACATCTGTGTAGACATCCAAGTAATTGGAGAAGTCAGAAGAACCTAGACAAATTTCTCAAAGAGTTCAATGTTCCTGGGATTG
Source organism: Bathyarchaeia archaeon (assembly GCA_049676905.1). Classification (GTDB taxonomy): domain Archaea; phylum Thermoproteota; class Bathyarchaeia; order 40CM-2-53-6; family RBG-13-38-9; genus RBG-13-38-9. The sequence continues at coordinate 547 of JBAUBP010000166.1, read as the reverse complement.
AAGGAGTTGATACAAGGATGCTCACCTTGAAAGCCAGGATCCATGGGACTATGAAAGCCACATTAGCTGTATTCAAGAGCAAAGACATGCCAAGCAAAGAGGAACTCATTGAGAACACCAAGAAACAACCCCACATTTCGGAGATAAATCTCGTAGACAAAGTTTGTGTTAAAAAACCGAAATTTGTAGGTACTCAAAGCAAGCATCATGCAGTCATAATAGACTGTGGAGTAAAAAATAGCATAATAAGACAACTCACTCTCAGAGGAGTAGATTTACATGTGGTACCATACGACTTCCCCGCTGACAAGGTAATGGATTATGATCCAGATGCTGTATTCATATCAAATGGCCCAGGTGATCCAGCAAGAGTTACTCAAACGATTCAAACCATCAGGAGTCTTGTTGGTGAAGTACCTGTCGCGGGTATCTGCCTAGGTTTGCAACTCACAAGTCTCGCTATGGGTGCGAAGACTTTCAAGTTAAAGTTTGGTCACAGGGGGACAAACCAGCCTGTTAAGGACTTTGACACTGGAAGGGTGTTTAT
>JBAUBP010000165.1:0-11465 GCA_049676905.1 Bathyarchaeia archaeon | reverse complement strand
CGTTGGTTAAGTTATGAATTGTCGCGGAGAAATTTCTTGCGAAATGATGAACTAAGTTGGAAACAAAAGAAACGAAAAATTAAACGACGAAAATAGCGCGCGCTGTGGATCCGTGTTTTAGTCGTTTAGACCTTTTCAAAGAATCTTTTCAGCAGCGTCAATTAATTTAATGGGGATTCTTGCAAGACGGATCCGCTTCTTGATCGCTTCTCTATGCAATTGATAATATCGGCTGCTGCTTTTCTAATTCCAATTTTGCAAGGGCCTGATCTCTTAATTCAAGATTTTTAACAAACGTCTCTGCTGCGTTCATCTAATCAACTCCATTTTTTATTTTATATTTTCTAAAAAAAAAATTAGAAATCTCTCTTTCTCTTTTCCTCATAGCAAATCTTGCAGAATACGGGGCGGTTTTCTTTCGGGATGAAAGGAACCTCTCCAGGTTTGCCACAATTTGCACAAGCTATTGAATGCATTTTTCTTCCCATTTTTTACACCTCAAATTAATAACGCAGAGGGGGTCGCGCTAAATTCGACGCTATGAATAATAAGATTGAAGACGAAGTTAAAAAACGAATGGTTGCAATGGTTGAAAACCCCAAGTTTATGAAGTCGATTATGGATTACGCGCAGCCACGCTTGGAGGAAGCAACCGAAGAATTGGGTCGAAGAATAGCCCGCGACGTTCGAGCGGATGAACGCGCCAGAATAAAAAAAGAGAAAACGAAAAAACAGTCTTTTAGTTGCCCCCCAGACGCTCCAATTTATTGGATAGTTTGAGGGCTTTTTACAAGTTTTTTCTACGGTGATTTTACTGGCCCAATTCATTGACGGTTTTTTTATTTACACAAATGTTTAAGCATCATCTCTTTTGTCGCCCGCTGATCTTCCGCTAGCTTTCTCATACAATCGATTAACTGTTGGATCCATGGAGGCGTGTTTTCTAGAATCTCTATTTCGTTTAATCCTTCACTTGAGTCTCTTTGGATAATCAGGCCCAGAGAATCCTCGTAATATCTCACTTTCCAATATCCTCCTGATGGAAATTCGAATCTACGATGTCTTTCTTTCGGAACAAGTTTTGAAGCTAGTTCTTTAGCAATATGCTCGACGTTATAACCTTCAGTTAATTGACCCGCCAAAGAAGAAAATAATATTTCTCTAAATGCTTCTTGAATCTCTATCCCAGTCATATGAATTCTGCTTAGAACTTCTAAACGTCTCGTAGACGGCAGAATCCTCAAAGCCAGTTTATCGCTTCTAAAATTCAATTGACCGTTTCTATTACCTGAATTAAACCATTGATTGGGTCTGTTACAGCCAGCACGAGCAGCCCTGATCAAAGCATCCAAAACAGCCCCATCAGGCACACCCCCCATCAAATACCACAATTGACGATGAGTTTGGGGCTTTTGGAGGTCACCCATAACATTAACGCCTGACCAAGTTTTTTTAATTCTATGTTTTACAACTCTCGCAGTTGGCCAGTATTTTTTGGTCAGATTCAAGGCTTCACAAGCGCTTGAGGGTTTACTATTTGGATATCTCAGAAAGTAATTACGTAATGTTTTGATCGGTCGCGTTTCGTTAGCGCTTATGTTTTTCTTGTTTTGATGTGCTGAGTCTTTGTGAAATTTCTGGGTTTCAGGACTTGGGCGGATTTCTGGATTGGTGATCAAAATCCATCTATAACACTAGATCTGTATGGTAACTATAAAGTTTAAAAAAAAATTAGCTGGAAGTATTCCAGCTAACTATCAGAATATTAAAGATATGCCGGAAACGGCAGATCCACAAGATCCATTCTGAAATCTTTACTGACCTCTGATTGTTGTCTGTAGTAGATTCTTGGTTTATCTTTGTCTGCTGGCCATTCATATCTTGTACCAGGTCTCATTATGCAAACTTTGAAAGGTGCAAATTTCTTATTCGCTATCATTTCTAGATCGGTCGGGTCACCTTCGACTATTCCCCAGTTCTCATAATGCATTGGAATACACACTTTTGCTTTAAGACACTTTGCTGCTCGATATGCGTCATATGGATTCATTTTATCAGTCATTCCATCCGGATTATCTCCGAATGTTATCAGAGCTACATCGATCTCATGCTCCAGACCATGCTTGAAGAACATGTTTGAGTAGTGTGAATCACCGGCATCGTATACTGTTCCAGCTGGAGTTTTGATAACGTAATTAACTGCTTTCTCATCCATCAGTTTGGAAAATTCTTCAATAGTCATCTTTTTCAAATCTCTCTGTTCAGTTATCAAGACTGTCCTGTCGCAGGATTCAACAGCGTGTATCTCTGTGTCTTTGATCTTAACAACATCGCCTGGTCTAACTACTTCGATTCTATCGTCTGGAACTTTCCATCTCTGAAATATTTCTTTGATACGTGGAGGTGCTATGAATTTACAATCTGTGTTTTCTAGGAGAGGTTTGATTGTATAGAAATCCGCATGGTCGGTATGTACATGTGTCGAAACATATGCATCACATTCCTTTATTGCCCATGGATCCAGTACATGTGGAACACACCTTATCCAGCACATTTGCTGGGCGCCAGTCATTCGAACTACGCCCGAATATTTTGATAGGTCGTTGTAGTCGAGGCATCCTCCGGAGCCACTATATTGATCTATACATAGATTTGCGCCGCCCTCGCTTTTCATCCACCAAGAGGCTCCACCAAGCCACCAAAGTATCAATGAATTAGGTTTGGGCTTAGTTCCTTCTATCTCTTTATTTAGTATGGTTCCCCATTCAGGAAAGACATCCTTCAGCCATTGGTCTCGATCTATCTCTTTGTCAGGTCCTAGGTTAAGTCCACCATCTCCAATGCCTTTTACACTTTTAGACATTTTGACTATTCCTCGTTGGGGAAGATACGCTGATAGCGAATTAATATGGTTTTTGTCATACAGAATTTTCTTAATATGTAAAGGATTTTTTGATAAAAATTATGAAAATGTTTTTTAGAGTTCATAAATTGACCATCAGAAAATCCAATCAGATTCTACAATTATCAAGGGAAATTGATGACTTTTCTATTTCTTCAAAAGAAATCTATATGTGTTCGGTCTTCTTTCACGAAATCTTTTCTCTCTTAACTCTGCAGCTGCTTTCAAATTAACATCAGCGATCAGGACTTCCTGAGATTCGCCTCCAACAGCTACTGCCCTTGTGATGGTAATGTCTGATTGGTTGTCATATTGTAAGTCAAAGATTCTGCTATGGCCCAAATATTTAGGTGGCCAAATAAGATTTGCGCCAATAAGGGGAACACGGTTTTCAAGACATCTCGCAGACAGATACAAATGCCAAGGGCCTATTCCTGTTTCGAAGATTCTGGAAGGAACAAATACCATATCCGCTCCTTTTAGAGCAAGGATTCGAGCGACCTCTGGAAAGACTAGATCGTAACATATTATGATGCCAAACTTAACATCTCCAACATTAAATATTCGGTAATCTGATCCAGGTTTTGCTCGGTCCTTTTCTTTGCCAAAAAGGTGTATTTTTTCTTGTCTTCCTATCAATTGACCCTGTGGATTAACTACGGGAGAAGTCACGTAAATTCCATCTGAAAGTCTCTCGTAAAACCCTCCTACGATTATTGTGATGCTGTGTTTACGTGCTTGTTTTTTCATCAATTCTAATATGTTCAGGACAGATTCTTCTGTCTCTTCAGAAAGGTAATGTTCAGGGAAACAGAGGAATTTGGCGCCATTTGATGCTGCCCTATCGGTTAATTCTTCAATTATTCCGTGAAGGGCGTTCTCATTATCTGACTTCGGCCCCACTTGTATCGCTGCAACCCTCACTGGCCTACCGCCCCTTTAGGCCCATAAAATTGATCATATAATCAAGAAGTTCTCGAGCAAAATCCTGCTTGGTCATTCGTGGTATGAGAGTGATTTTTCCCTTGCGATCAATAATGTGTGCTTCATTAGTGTCCGAACCAAAACCAGCACCTTCGATACCAACATGATTAGCAACGACTAAATCAGCTCTTGATGATCTCATGACTTCTCTAGCTTTTTCGATTAATTTCGAGTCAGACAATCCATATTCTGCTTTAAATGCGATCAAGCTGGTTTTTGGACTTAATTTCTTAATAAAATTAACAATTTTTAAAGTAGCCTCAAGCTCAATTGTTAATTTCTTATTATCTCTGGTAGGGATCTTTGTTTTATGAGAATTTGAAGGTCTGAAATCAGAGACAGCAGCACAACCAACAAAGACATCGTATTTGGTTCTCGAAAGTTCCTTCTTTACTGCTTTGAGCATCTCCTTTGATGTCTCAGTTCTAAGAGCTCTTATTCCTTGAGGGATTTCCGCCTGAATGACGCCCGCTATAAGAGTTGATTCTGCGCCTCTTCTCGAAGCTTCTAATGCTACAGCAATGCCCATCTTGCCTGAACTCTTGTTTGTTATTATTCGCACAGGATCCAGGTACTCAATAGTTGGTCCTGCCGAAATAAGAAATTTGATTCCTTTTAGGTCTCTTCGGTAAAATTTCCCTATGACTGCCTCAACGATCCTTGAGGTGGGGGCCATCTTAGCTTTTCCTTCGACAATCTCAGGCTCTAATATTTGAATGCCAAGTTTCTTCAATTTGTTGATGTTGTCCAGAACTATTGGATGTCTAAACATGGAGTAATGCATTGCTGGAGCAATGAATATCGGTATTCCAGACCCTAAGGCAGTTGTAGCTACTGTAGTTACTGTTGTATCGTCGATCCCTGAGGCGATCTTACCTATCGTATTTGCTGTTGCTGGAGCTATAATCGCAATATCTACTTTCCCAACCCATTCACCAGCAAGGTGTATGTGCTCTGTGTTTCCAGTTAATTCTATTATTGCTTTATTACCTGTTGCCCATTCCATAAGTTTTGGTCCGATAAGCTCGCAAGCCGATTTTGAGAGAACGGAATATACGTCTGCGCCTCTTCTCATGAGCTCTCTAGCAATTTCTGATGCCTCGATAGCCGCAACGCTTCCAGTAACACATAATACGATTTTCTTATTGAGAAGTTCTTTTCCCAAACTCCCGGTTATATCCTTTAATGGATTATGTGACAGCTTACGCATCTCATTAGATCAATTAAACATTCATCTTGATAATGATGTTCCTACCTAATTTTAGCTAGCTGAATGGTCGCTAAGAATCTATATATGAGACGACTGTTCCTTGATGCAAGGAATCATATTATTGATTAAAGCATAAACAAATCAGTGTGCCCGAATGTTCGAAGGAACATTAATTCCACAAAATCTCAAAATGTGTATGGATTGCTGAGGGGGCATCCAATATGTATCTTAAGAGTTTATTTTTGAATTGGATAAGGTCTAAAGACGCATTTCTGATCCTATTTGCGCTTCCAATTATTGTTCTATTCATAATTGATTCAAATCACTTTATATTGGGATGGAATGAAGGTGCCGGTGGAGGTTTCCTATTTGCCTTCGTATTTCTAATTCTCGAATGGTATGATGCAAGAAAACTTCTAAAATTCAATCTAACTATTGGAAGATGTTTAGGAATAATTGCCTCTGTATTCATTATTACTGGCTACTTCTTTGCAATCTATTCGGCAGGTCATACCGAATTATTATCTGAGTTTGGGGCCAAATTCGGCTACACGACTCTACCTCAGATTCTGAGTTGGACCAGAATGTGGGATTATATAATTTATGCGATATATATCTCGTCATTAATTTTTCTGGTGTTTGGTATTAGAAAGATCAAACATTTTCCTACTCCCATTGTTTTCCTATTAGGAATGGCTTTTATCCTTCTATTAGATGCAACCTTTCCTTACGGTTCAATGCAATCCCTTCAGATTCTTATGCAACCAATACTTGCCATAACCGTTCTACTTCTCACAGCTGCAAATGTCCGAGTCGAATTAGTTGGCGTTGATAATCTTGCAGTTTGGGGTCAGAAAGGATTTCTATTCATAAACATGTATTGGCAATGTGCAGGAATCTTAAGTATGACGATATATTTGTTAGTCATCCTCATACTGATGATCAAACTGCATACTTCTTTGACTAGAAAACTCATCTATGTAGCCTTTGGTGCTTTAGGAACATTTTTTGTTAACATAATTAGAATATTTCTAATAATCTATTATGGAGCATTCATTGATGTAAATCTGCGAATGTTTCATGAATCGATAGGAGAGGTTCTATTCACTATATGGATAGTCATTTACCTTTTGATAGTTACAACTATAGAGACTCACCGAGCAAGAAATATCAAATCCCCCGTTGTAACCCAGGCACTGTAAACTTATACTAGATAGGATTTACTCTAACCTCTTTCTTAACTTTGGCATAATTCACATCATTTAGATGAAAGGGTGGCTAGGCCTGCCTGTGCAACTTCTCTGTCTTGTTCAGCAGTTCCGGAACTACAGCCGACTCCCCCTACAACTTCCCCTTTGATTAATATCGGTAAACCGCCACCAAAAATAGTAAACCTCCCCTGATTACTCACATGTATCCCAAAAGCGGGTTTTCCCGGAGATGCTACTTCAGCATACTCATGGGTACCCTTTCTGCTCCCGGCTGCTGTAAATGCCTTATTTATGGCTATATCAATGCTTGTGATCTTTGCACCATCCATCTTTTCGAATGCGATTAAGTTACATCCATCGTCAACGATAGCGATACTCATAGGGACACCTATCTCTTTTGCCTTGGCTTCAGATGCTATCAGAATTATTTTTGCGCCTTCTAGTGTTAACTTAATTGAATCCTTGAATATCTTGTTTTCATCTACCAATTTACATCATAGTATCGTAAATGTCAAAAGAGATAAAGGATTAACGTTCTATCTATAATGAACTAGTTCCGTATTTTTACTGTCCAAATAAACATATAAAGAGGGTTTATATCTATACGCTACTCCGAATTGGTATAAACCTGAATCAATCTTATTACAATGAGTAGGAGAAGGAGTTCAAACAAATATTGAATATTAGAACATTCATTGTAGGCATTCATAGAGGTCGTTATTCTTGGAATTATCATCCATAAAACAGCAGGATAATGCTATAAGATTCATTCTAAGCGGAGTAACACCTGCTTTTGCAAATGCTATGAGACGGATTATGATTGCAGAAGTTCCAACAATGGCTATCGAGGATGTGATAATGATCGAGAATACTTCGGCCCTTTTCGATGAATTCTTAGCACATAGATTGGGGCTTATCCCTCTAACTACGGATCTTGATTCCTATATTCTTCCAGAGAAATGTGACTGCAATAGTGAACTAGGCTGCAACAGATGTAGAGCTTCCTTCACAATGGAAATTGAGGCTAAAGATGACACGATTATTGTTTATTCAGGTGATCTAACACCTGACAATCCCATTGTAGCTCCGGTCAACAATAAAATTCCAATCGTGAAGTTGGCTTCTGGACAGAAATTAAAATTAGAAGCTTATGCAAGGTTGGGGCGTGGACAGGAACATGCAAAATGGCAACCTGTTTCTGTTTGCACATACAAATATCTGCCAAAAATTTCTATTGATATGAAGAAATGCGATAGTTGTGGTAAATGTGTAAAGTTCTGTCCGAAATGTATACTCGAAATAAAAGATAACCGACTAGTGGTCAAAGATATAGAAGAATGTACTCTCTGTACACAGTGTATAAAGAATTGTCCAAAGAAATCATGTCCAATAAAGGTCGAGTGGAGCGAAAAAGACTTCATCTTCAACATCGAATCTAATGGTGCATTACCAATCACTAAGATAGTGGAGCAAGCTGCAATTCAAATTGGGGAAAAAGCATCTGAACTATCAAATTTAATTAAGAATTTGGAGTGAGTAGATTACGGCTAATAAAACTAATCCGGAATTAATAGAGCTAGAAAAGTCTCTTCACAAGACGTCAAGGAAAGCGCAGGCGCCAATATGGTTGGCTCTATCTAAAGCCCTTAGAAAAACCAGGAAGAATATGGCAGAAGTAAACGTGGGAAGAATAGCAAGATACACAAAAGAAGGGGAAACTGTTGCTGTTCCAGGTAAAGTATTGGGAACTGGAACGATTGAACATAAAATAACAGTTGCTGCTGCTTCTTTTTCCAAAGATGCAAAGGATAAGATATTGAATGCAGGCGGCAAATGTCTGACAATCGATGATTTGTTAAAAACGAATCCTAAAGGTACCAAAATAAAATTAATGAGGTGACAGAATAACGAACAATAAATCGATAATCATAGATGCTTCTAATTTAATATTTGGTCGAATTCTTAGTTATGCTGCGAAACAGGCTTTGGAGGGCCAAGAAGTAATAATACTAAACATTTCTAAGGCTGTAATATCTGGAGATAGAAAGAGTACCATAGCGCGTGCTAAGGTTAAATTAAGGACTCGGACGCTAGCATCTCAAGACAAAGGTCCAAAACATCCTCGCAGGCCAGAGACTTATGCGAAACGTGCATTGAGAGGTATGTTGCCCCATAAGATTCCAAAAGGAAAGAACGCCTATAAGAGAGTGAAAATCTATACCGATATCCCTGAAGAATATTCTGATAAACAATATCAAAGAATTTCTACGGCCGATGCGTCGAAACTAAAATGTCGCTATATACTATTAGAGGATCTCTCGAGAGAAATAGGAGGAGTACAAATTGAGTGAAAAGAAAAAAATTATGATCATAAGCGGAAAAAGAAAAACTGCTGTAGCAAAGGCTGTATTAAGGAGTGGTGCTGGAAAAATCACTTTCAATAATTATCCATTAAATCTAGTTAACCCAGAGACTGCCAGAATGAAGCTTATGGAACCTCTAATTGTGGCAGGAGAGAAGGCAAAAAATATTGATATCAAAATAAAAGCTCAAGGAGGCGGCGTTATCAGTCAAGCAGAGGCCGCTAGATTAGCGATCGCACGAGGCCTAATTAGATGGACGAAGAGCGCGCAGCTGAAACGTGCGTTAAGAAACCAAGATAGAGCTATGTTAGCAGGTGACCCTAGACGTGCAGAATCAAAAAAGTTTGGGGGACCTAGCGCGCGCACGCGAAAACAAAAATCATATCGTTAGGCTCAATCAAGGCTCTTACTAAAACAAAAATATTCAGATGAAATATCATGATAATACCAGTTAGATGTTTCACGTGCGGCAATGTAATTGCTGATAGGTGGGAGGAATATTCAAATCGAGTCAAGGCTGGAGAGCACCCAAAAGAAATCTTGGATGAGCTGGGAATTTCAAGATACTGTTGTAGAAGGATGTTCATATCACATGTTGATGTGATCGATGACATTCTGAAGTATTACGAAGCGACAGCCAGAAAGTCCCACAATGTTTGAGGTATAAAGGTGGACAACTCCCAAATAACCCAAGTTAAGGCAAGGAAGATATTCGACAGCAGAGGAAAAGAAGCCATAGAGATAGATGTCATAGCGTCTAATGTATTAGGAAGATCTTCATCTCCTTCAGGTGCTAGTACAGGACGTTGGGAAGTAAGATCCTATCCAGATGGTGGAGTTAAAGAAGCAATAAGATTCATCGAGGACATTATATCTCCAAAAATCGTTGGAATCGAACTTGACGTTAAGCAAATTGATCTAGCGCTTCATGAGATCGATAAATCTACGGGTTTCAGTAAACTCGGTGGAAATACCGCTTATGCGATATCCTTGGCGACAGCTATAGCAGGGGCAAATTCAAGAGGAGTTCCACTTTTCAATTATTTATCGGAATCTAATCAATCAGAGATTCCATACCCCCTTGGTAATGTTATAGGTGGAGGTATGCATGCTCGTGGGGGAAAGACAGACATCCAAGAATTCTTAGTTCTTCCAACTAAATCGGAAACTTTTGTTTCAGCTGCAGAAGCTAATATGGGTGTGCATAGGAAGGTGGCTAATCTCCTTGAAAAGAAAGGAGTTGATGTATCTGGTAGAGGTGATGAAGGCGCATGGGTTGTACCGTTAGAAACAGAACAAGCATTAGAGGTATTGTCTGAAGCTTGCAGCCGGGTTTCGGATGAAACTGGAGTGAGACTAAGAATCGGCCTTGATATGGCAGCCTCAACCCTCTGGGATGAGCAAGAGAAGGCCTACATCTATCAAAGAGATAAAAGGAAAATTCATGAAGACGGTCAAATCGATTTTGTGATTGAACTTGCAAACAAATTTCATTTAGGATATATTGAAGATCCTGTTCATGAGGAATCATTTGAAGCCTTTTCTGAGATAACAGCCAAAACAAGTAATACTCTAATCTGTGGTGATGATCTATTCACAACTAATGTTGAAAGGATCAAAAGGGGTATAAAAGAAAAGGCAGGAAATGCTGTGATAATAAAGCCAAATCAGATTGGAACACTAACTGATGCTACACAAACAGCAAAAATTGCTAAACAAGCAAATTATGTTCCTGTGGTCTCTCATAGGTCAGGAGAGAGCTGTGGCTCCGAGATCTCACATCTGGCAGTGGCGCTAACAGCTCCTGTAATAAAACTTGGAGTATTAGGTGGAGAAAGAATGGCAAAGATCAATGAATTGATAAGGATCGAAGAAATACTCGGTGAAGAAGCTAAAATGGCCAAAATAGGAATCTAGGTGATATAATGAGCACTATAGAAAGAGAGGAAATGCCAAAGGCGGAGAATCTTCTACAGCCTCTAGAAGAGTTACTTGCAGCAGGCCTTCACATAGGAACGAGAGTGAAGACACGTGATATGGAGAAACACATATTCCGGGTCAGACCAGATGGTCTTTTCATACTTAACATTGGCAAAACAGATGAAAGAATTAGATTGGGAGCGAAGTTTATCAGCAGATTTGATCCTTCGAGGGTTGTTGTTGCATCTTCAAGACTTTACGGTAGAACTCCAGTAGAAAAATTCTGTGAGTTAACCAGAAGTTTAGCCATAGTTGGACGGTTTATGCCCGGAATCATTTCGAATCCTCTTCAACCAAGACATACTGAACCACAACTTGTCGTCGTAACAGATCCAAGAGCTGATTTTCAAGCGATCAAAGAAGCCTCAGTAGCTGGAGTTCCTGTAGTCGGACTTTGTGATACCGATAATTCACTGAGTGGTGTTGATCTTGCTATTCCTGTGAATAATAAAGGTAGAAAAGCTCTTGCAATGGCTTTCTGGCTTCTTGCAAGGCAAGTCCTTAGAGAAAGGGGCGAGATATCCTCCGATAGTGGAATCTCCCAGACAGTCGACGATTTTGAAACAAAGCTCACAGCTATAACTCCGAAATATGGGTCTGAAGATTGAAGATTCGGAAGCCAGCCCAAGCCGGTATGTTCTATGCGGGATCGGCGGCTTCACTCAAAAAAGAATTAGAAAACTGTTTCAAGCACAAGCTCGGTCCAGGAAAATTACCTAATGGTGAATCCATCTCTCAGAATAGAATCGTGACTTTGGTTTGTCCACATGCTGGATACATGTATTCAGGTCCTGTTGCTGCAACAAGCTATTATG
>JBAUBP010000164.1:0-2435 GCA_049676905.1 Bathyarchaeia archaeon | reverse complement strand
GTTCAATGTTCCAGATAAATTCTTGAAATCAAGAGATGACCGTGAATTATTAAGTTCTCTTTTAAAGAATCTTAAAGATCCAGAGACATTTCAAAAAAGAACGGAAGAACTATTTGAAAATCCAGACATGGAAGGTATAGATGTTTTCGAATGGAAGGACGGCAGGATCCTTGAAAGACAATCTAAACCTCACAAAATCAAAGGGACGACGGTTGGCAGAGTGGTCAGCTTTCGAGACATCACGCAACACAAACTCATGGAAAATAAGATCAGACGTTACTCACAACATTTGGAAGAGTTGATTGAGCAAAAGACCAGAGACCTAATAATATCTGAAAACTTTCTTAAAACAATCTTTGAGAATATCCCAGACCATCTCTACATCAAAGATAAAAATTCCAAATTTATTTTCGTCAATAAATCATACTGTAACTTCCGAGGTAAATCGAAGGAAGACATACTAGGAAAAGATGTATACGCCTTATATCCACGAGTTCTGGCAGATATCTTCACAAGTCAAGATAAACAAGTACTTGAGAAAGGATCAGACCTACACACCTCAGACATACCAATCAGTGACGGGAAAGGGTCTACCAGAAGAGTATACACTATAAAGGTGCCATTAAACGATGTTGAAGGAAAAGTCACTCATCTTTTAGGGATCACAAGAGATATCACTAAACTTAAACAGGCAGAAGAATATCTTGAGAAAACCTTCAATCTGTCAGCGGATATGATCTGCATTGCTGGTATGGACGGATACCTCAAAAAATTAAATCCTGCCTTCGAGAAAATCTTAGGATGGAGTCCACAAGAACTTTTTTCCAAACCATTCGTTGAACTAGTTCATCCCGAAGATATAGAAAAAATACGTGAAACAATAAACAATTGTATGTCTAGGAATCTTGAGACATTTAACTTCCAAATCCGTATGCAATGTAAAGATGCTTCCTACAAGTGGCTGTCTTGGATAGGCAAGATAATCAAGGAAGAAGGCATAGCCATCGCAACAGCACGAGACATCACAGAGGAGAAAAAACTGGAAGATATGAGAAGCCAATTCACATCTATAATAACCCACGAACTCAGAACACCATTAACCTCAATCAGCGCCTATCTAGATCTAGCCCTAACTGGTAAACTAGGCATCATATCAAAAGATTTAGAATTGGCTCTACAAGTAATTAAGAGAAATTCAGACAGACTATTCAAAATGAGCGATGACCTTCTAGATATTAAGAGACTAGAAACAGGTAACATGTCATTAAACATGGAGAATCTAGAATTCCAAGAATTGATAGAAAACAACATCAAAGAAATTAAACCACTAATGGATGAAAAGAATCAGAACTTACATATCGAATTACCGGAAAGACCCTTAATGATTAAAGGTGATCATATAAGACTAAATCAAATCCTAACAAACCTGCTAAGTAACGCTAACAAATTCACGCCAGAAAATGGTCACATAACAATTCGTGTCAAAGAAGCGAAAAAATCAATCCAAACTCGAATTTCAGACACAGGACTCGGAATCAAAAAAGAAGATCTCATACGAGTCTTCACACCCTTCGTCAACATTAAGAAACCGACCTATATCAAAGGAACTGGTTTAGGCCTCAGTGTCACGAAAGCTCTGATAAAAGCTCATGGAGGAAGAATAAAAGTCCAATCTGAGGGTGAAGGCAAAGGAGCAACATTCACTTTGACACTCCCAAAGTCTTCAACTTGATTTTATATGTTATCATATATGGTACAAAAGTTTGATTAGTCTTATAATGAACTTAATTCTCAAGTAATTTATAATGACTGATCTCAAGGCAAGAAAGAAAGCTGTATCCAAGCCTTCTGAATATTACGAAAAGAAGCTAAGAGCATATTTCAACAAGAGAAAAGCGAGAAAATTTCTTCCTATAATTCATGATCCTAAAAGGCATGGTTCTAATCCAAAACCAGATGCTTTCTATTACCGCATTCTGAAAAAAGGAAAGATGGAGGCCATACAATATTTTCTTCGCTGGGACAAACAAGATTGTACTAAAGCATATCCAGGTATTGGCTATCTATTCTCACATGATTTTGATTATGAGCCAATAATTGTTTTCCTAGAAGATGGAAAGTTAGTGAAGCTTGTAATATCCGCAGCAGGAAGCCTATTGCAAGGAGGCCACCAGACTGAAATTTTTCGTCAAGACAAATCCATCACCCTTGGAAAAGTACAATACAAAACCAGTAAGAAGCCCACATATCCCTACGGTGTTAAGAATGTAAATAATAATTTCAAAGAAGACTCACTACAAAAAGTAAGGTTCAAAGGCAATAGACCAAACTTAGGATTGGCTACTTGCTATCACGTTTACACTACAATAGGATCCTATCTCAAAGGACCAAAACTAAAAGTAGAATTGGTTGAACTCACAGACGATGTATTAAGG
>JBAUBP010000163.1:0-5058 GCA_049676905.1 Bathyarchaeia archaeon | reverse complement strand
TCGGAGAGGATTTGGGTGTCGACCTTGCGCTTTTAAAGGAAGTGGACAGGATCAACACTGATAGGATTCAGAGTTTTTTAGGCAAGATCAAAAAAGCTCTCTGGATCGTTAAGGATAAGAAGATCGCCGTTTTGGGTCTCGCTTTCAAACCCGAAACAGACGATACACGAAATGCCCCGAGTATTAGCCTCATCAATAAGCTCAATAGCCAGGAGGCATTGCTTCAGCTCTATGATCCAAAGGCTATGGAAAACATGAAGAGCATCTTTCCCGAGGATCCACCCAAGATCGTTTACATGCAAAATCCCTATGAAGCTGTCAAAGAGGCCAACGCCTTACTTCTTGTCACAGAATGGGATGAGTTCAAGTCACTGGATCTCAACAGGGTCAAAGACCTGATGGCCAATCCTATCATCATCGATGGAAGGAATGTTTATGAACCTGATGAAGTGCGAGATCTTGGATTTGAGTATTATTCTATAGGTCGGAAATAGTGTCCTAAGACCTTGGGGTGCTTGATCGTATTGAAAGAGTTAGAGGATAGTTATATTATACCGAATTTATCTGTATACCCAGACTCCCAACCAGCCAAAATCACCACAAATTTCAGCTTTACCGTCGTTGTCAAAATCTCCACACGCTATATTTTCTGGGGTATCTCCGGTTAAAAAGGCCCAGCCAGTGCCGTATTCATAAACCCACATGCCATATAATGGGAATCCTCCTACAAGCTCTTCCTTTAGATCATTCTTAACATCTCCGATTGCCATTGAAGTGGGAACGTCGTTTGTCATAAACATCCAACCTGAGTTGTTGAAGTAGGAAAACAAACCAATACCCGGGAAAGCTCCGACCACATCATCCTGTCCATTGTTATCCAGGTCCCCACAAACTACTACTGAACAATAGTCACCAGTCATAAACATCCAACCAGTTGCATTCGCATAACTCCATAGTCCTAGAGCTCCGAAACTTACACACACTTCATCCATTCCATCATTGTTTTTATCTCCAGTGGCAATATCGATAGCATTATCAGGTGTTAGAGTCCTCCAGCTTGTGTTGTTGTCGAACGACTGAAGACCATTGGAACCGAAATCTGCGATAATTTCATCCTGTCCGTTATTATCCAGGTCTCCGCAGGCTAAATTTTCTGCAATTTGAGCACTAATCATGTTCCATCCATAAGTATCGTCGAAAGTCCAGATCCCTGAGGGAAAGCTTGCGACGGCCTCTGAAATTCCGTCGTTGTCGATGTCTCCGTTTGCAATCGCGTAAGCATCCGCTCCAGTCAAAGTACTCCAGCTTGTGTAATTGTAATATGCCCATAGACCTAGACCTAATCCTCCAAAGTCTCCAATCAGTTCATCCTTTACGTTTGCATCGATGTTCCCAGCATCTATATCGTCTGGGTTGTCAGGAGTCAACATTGACCAAGGAGAACAATTCACGGTATAGAAGTCCCAAATTGGACCCGGATTTGTGCCGCAACTGTTTTTTGCAACAACTTTCCAGTAGTAGTGCGTATTGCAGTTCAATGTGCCGGGATTGTACATACTGATCCCAACATTCCCAACGTAGGGAGGCGATGGTGCTGTACCTAAGTAGACGTCATAAGAGGTCGCTCCAACACTGTCAGACCAGTCGAGGATTGTGCTTGTCGAAACACCTGTAGCTCCATCAGCAGGTGAAGGATTAGCCGGAGGTGCGGGAAGAGTGCAAGTGGTGTATGAAATGGTGTAGTTAGCGGATGCTCCATTTTCATTAATGACAGCAATTGCATAAAACCCTGTTACAGGCGGTGTGAAGCTAATCACTTCATCTCCACCTGGGACTGTGTTTTGAGCTGACCAGTCAGCGTTGCTGCGACTTCCACTCGATCTATCGCCCCTAAAGACGAATACATCGAGATCACCACTACCAGAGGTAACATCGACTGTCAAACTTATCGATGTTCCGGTCGTGAGATACATCTCATACATCTCCATTACTTCGCCAGTACTCATGACATCATTAATTGGTGTGTTTGCCACAAGATCATAAATATCCCACTCTGCTTCTATAGTATATGGGCTGGGTGAGCCAGAGTAGGTTTGTGCGTAATGAGTTGCATCGCCCCAACTGTGCCCGTTTGAAACAACAAAATCTCTGACTGTTCCTGAATAGATAGACGACGCATAAGGGGAGGTGAAGGTAGAATTGTCATCTATTCGAATATCGTGATCCGTAGACGGGTTGATAGCTACGCCTGCCCAGTCAAAGCTCAAGAGTTGGAAGGTAAAAGGTTTTGGTATAGCAGAAAATGTCACGGGAGAATCGTTGGAGAGGGCATAGAAACTAGCGAATGTCACTCTTCCGATTTGAGTCGCCCATGTGTTGGAAGCAGTGGCATATTCATGGTAGATCCACGCTGTTTGCGGTGAGGCATGATCAATCCCTATTCCCCCATAATCTCCCCATCGATTCCTCCCACTACCGTCGGTACGAACATAAGTACCTAGCCCTGGGGCAAGCTCAGCAGTGCTTTGTATGGTGCCATCTGTACTTAGGCGGCCTGTGTATCTTATTGAAGCATACTCTGTAGGGCCTGAGCGGCTAAATACGAGATACATATTGTTGTTCGCGTCGCATGAAATAGCAGGCATGTAATAATACGAATTAGTCGCACCAAAACCCTCGTTCCATACCGTGGTGGCTGTAGCCGGATTTATCTTGAGATAACGTACTATTGATCTCACGCCAGATCCCCAGTCATAAGCTGCTGGATACGTTGTATAGACATAACTGTTTCGGCACACAGCGTTAAAAAGTCGGCAGTCTATTGTATCGATTCTTGTGCCAGATCCCATCTGTTCAGCGTCGGGTGGGATTGTGTAAGATCCGACGTTCACTGTTCCGACTCTGGTTAGCGTTGGGGGCCAGGCTTTCGTTATTCTCCATACCGTCACACCATCCCCCGATGACCAATGATCTGTATTAACCAGGTATTCATACGTCTCTGAGCTCAAAGTATCACAAGGTTGAATGGTAAAGGCGAGTGATGCATCTTCGTTTTGCATACCCCAGTAGTCATGCCAACTCACTGCCGATCCACTGTAGAGTTCTGATTTCCGGATCACCCGAATCTTGGAATACTGAAAACTTCCGGCGAAAGAAAACATATTTCCGGTTATATATACGGCGTAAGAACTGTCATAGCCTATTTTTGGATAGTCTGCCCAATTGGTTGTCGGAGTTCCGCCATTGAGCGTAGCATCGAGCTTATAAACCCACCACGATCCCATGGGATTACTGGTTTGGGATACAGAAATCAAGTAATCGGCATCTTGGGTAGAAACGTTTCGAGCAACAGTTAGAAAAACCCATCTATCTGCGTGATCGTCATAAAAAACCCAAGGATCAAAAGGACTACCGGATGGAGAAACTAAACCAAACCAAGAAGAGAATGTTGTTTGATAGAGCTGGGTTCCATCTTTTGTATAGATGGCCCACGAAGAATTGACCACAA
Organism: Bathyarchaeia archaeon; assembly: GCA_049676905.1. Taxonomy (GTDB): domain Archaea; phylum Thermoproteota; class Bathyarchaeia; order 40CM-2-53-6; family RBG-13-38-9; genus RBG-13-38-9. The sequence goes on along the minus strand of JBAUBP010000163.1, from coordinate 1,550 downwards.
CTATAATATGATCTGGCCCTACAGCCATTTCTGGATCAGGCGGTATCCATCCTGTCCAACTGATTCCTGGAAAATTTTGTTCCTGAGTCGGCGCAGAAGGGGCATTGGGGTCTTTGGGATCGTAACTAGTAGCTGGATCTAATATTATTTCAACTCCAGATGTTGGTGGGATATAAGTTCCATTTTCGATTTGTTCCTTCAGTTCTTCCACTCCTGGTATTACACCTTCAGGAACAGGATTAGTTCCCGCTAATGGCGTTCTTTCTTCAGGACAATTGGCTGGTGACTGCTCTGCAATCACTTGATGGTTTGGGCCTCCACCTGGGGCGAATTCAGGCTCATAAAATGTTTGCGCTGGTGGAGGTGTCGAATTGAGAAGTAACAAAGTTACACAGAAAATCGCAGCAACAGTCACAAGAGTACCGATTAGAATTTTCCCGGACGAATTAAACCATGAAAACATCTTGTTTTTACTTTGAAAAGTCATTAAACCCTCCTTTCTAAAATTTGATTAGGGGTTCCCACTATATATACAACTCAATTTAATTGAGAAAAATACATCTTTTAGATTCAATTCTGCCGCTATTTTTACCTTGGCTCTATAAGTGTGCATATTTTTTCATAAATTTTTTTTCGATGCAAGTACTATTTATTTTTTTTCTTGTATTTATAGATTCATAGGCAATCAAATATTAATTTGAGATGTATAAAAAGTATGGAAAAAGAGTGAGGCATGCGAATGGTGTGTTTATTAAAGCATGGAAGGCATTCGTATGCAGGAGTGCGATTTTACACTTCTGGATGACACGTTACATTAATTGTCTGGACGTTCTGCGTACATTTTATGTGTGGATCATTGTCAGGAAGAATTTGCTGGGGTAAATAGCCATCCGCATAAATGTTAAGAAAGAGCGTCTTTTCACAGCAATCGCTCAGAGTGAATTTGATTGTGTAACGTCCTTCAGAATCACTTCGGGTCTCTGCTAAAACTCGAGCAGCTGAGCCGACAGTTTCCATGAGATCAACTGCAGCACCCACAACTTGCGAGCTGTTATTTGCATCCTTAATCATACCTTTAATTGTGAGCGTAATATCTCTGTCAGAGTTAGTCTCATTCCTCTCTAATTTAGATATGTCTGATGAATTTTGGGTGTCATTGAGTTTTATATTATTCTGCGATTGTGAGGGGCCCTCTAGGCCTTTGCAATATCCAAAATTGAAAATGACATGCACTGAAAAAAAGAGGATAATGATTTTTGTTTTGTATGCCATCGGATTCTTTTTCTGAGTTGGCATACACTCCGAATTATATGTCGGGCTCTCAAATTAGTCAAATTTGAAGAAGAAATCTGTCATTTAAGAATTAAAAGTGCACTTTCATCAATTTTTGGACTGGCTAAGATGTAAGCCTTAACTTTAACAAGGAGGTTTGCTTCATGGCCAAACATCTTCACAAGAAATTCACTGATGAACAAATCATTTCACTTATGCAAAAATATCTCACTCACGAAATCAAGAAGAATATCATTAATGAGTTACGCATCGAGAAG
>JBAUBP010000162.1:0-2593 GCA_049676905.1 Bathyarchaeia archaeon | reverse complement strand
TAGTGACACATAACATTGTGATTAAAATCTTTGTTGGAAATTAAAAGCGAGACGACTTGCAGTAATTAAATCTATGAAAGAAAATTTGTTTATCATTCCACAGTTACCGATTTAGCCAGATTTCTAGGCTTATCCGGATCATATTTTCTCTCAACAGCCATCCAGTATGCAAATAGTTGTAGGGGTACAATATAGGTTAACGGTGAAAGAAAATCCATTGACCCATCTTTTATTTCGATATAATCATCCAACACTTGTTTAAGTTTCTCATCACCTGCTTGAATAATACCGATCGTAGAAGCTTTTCGTGCTTTCATTTCCATAATATTACCTAAAATTTTATCATAAGTTCCATCTTTTGGTGCAATGAAGATTATTGGATAACCCTTTTCTACGATTGCGATGAAACCATGTTTGCTTTCTCCAGCAGGATACGCAAGAGACGGGATATATGATAACTCTAAAAGTTTTAATCTAGCCTCAAGTGCGGTTGTTACATTGATACCTCTTCCTAAGAAACAGAAGCTTGGCTTGTCTTTATATTTCTTGACGAGTTTTTTTATCTTAGCTTCGGTAGATAGAGTTTTTTTTATTACTTTTGGAACGTCTAAGAGCATTTTTTTCATTATTTCTAGTTCGTTATTTGAGATCCTCCCTTTTTTCTCAGCTAAAACAAGCGCGAGCATCGTCAAAACTGAGAGTTGCGCAGTGAAGGTCTTAGTAGCGGCGACACCAATCTCTGGACCTGAGTTTTGTCCAATGTAGACTTCTGAAAGCCTTGTTATTGAAGATCCCATTACATTGGTAATACCAATTATTGATGCACCCTTCTTCTTCGCGAAACGTAAAGCATCTAGCGTATCTGCTGTTTCACCGGACTGGCTTACCGCAAGTACGATGGATTTCTCGTTAATTGCATGACCATATTGCTCAATGAACTCAGAAGATACTATAGGTTTAGCGTGAAGCATAGCTAACTTGGTAAAAAGATATGATGCTGCCAGACAAGCATGATAGGAAGTCCCACATCCGAGGACGTATACCTGTTCAGCTTTATGCAATTTGGATGCAATCAGATCGTAGTATATATTTTGAATTCTGAGCGCATTACTTATCGCTAGAGGTTGCTCGTGAATTTCTTTGATCATAAAATGTTTGTAACCGCTTTTAGATGCATCCTCGGCGCTCCAAGTAATTTCTGATATATCATGCTGGATATCTTGAGCCGTTCTGAAATTCATTACTTCAATTTTGTCAGACTTCACAACCGCTAACTCGTCTTCATCCAGAAATAGAGCCTTCTTAGTTAATGGGAGAAATGCCGAGACGTCAGATGCACAGAAGTTAGCATTCTTACCAATGCCAATCACTAGTGGGCTCTCTTTCTTTATACAAATTAGTAACTCTGGAGAATGAGTCGATATCGCTGCTAGAGAGTAAGACCCTTCAAGCTTTCTAGCGGCCAATCTCACCGATTCAATAAAATCTTCTCCATCCATCATATTTTCTTCTATCAGGTGAGGAATTACTTCCGTATCGGTACGAGAGTTGAAAATATGACCTTTTCTCTCAAGTTCACTTTTTAACTCGATAAAATTCCCTATTATTCCATTGTGCACTATGGCAACATTCTTCTTACAATCCATGTGTGGATGCGCATTTTCAAAAGATGGAACGCCATGGGTCGCCCATCTAGTGTGACCTACACCGATTTTTCCACACATCCCATTGAAATTAAGTTGAGAATCTACATCCATTATTGAACCTTGACCTTTTTTTACAGAAAGTTTGTTATCGTGTATTGTGGCCAAGCCTACTGAATCATAACCTCGATATTCTAGGCGTTCAAGTGCTTGATGGATGACTGGTGCGGCTTTTCCTTTTTGTAAAGTTGTTCCGAAGATACCGCACAATTCAATTGAGCCTCCATGAGATTTTGTTCTATTGAATGAGTTTGGAACTTAGGGATATATGTTAGTAGGATATTCAAACTCTATGGATTTGGTTATATCTGTTTGAGTTGTTTTGGGGTTGTTGCAAGATTGCAGTGCTAATTTTGTTTTTTTCCATTATCATGACCCATGTCATATTTTGTTTATTAAGCTGGTTATCTCGCGCGTTAAACTTATATGGTTACAATAGTTAACAGTGTTATAACTTGCTACTAATAGATTATGTTTTAAAGATATTAAAAAAACGTGTGGGGAATGTATCTTAATTGGATTGGTTTCCATCACGTAAGATTTACTGCCATAAATGTTCTAAAAAGATTAAATGCTCTAAATGTGGAAACGTGAAAGTTACAGGTCAAGGTCATGATGTGTATTTATGTCGAGAATGCAGCTACCGCCTTCAACATATAACAAGCGATAGTGGGGTATGCAGAACCGTTTAGAAAACTTCAGAAATGTCGCGTGCGCTATTGATTCCAATATTGTGTGTTTATCGTTATTTTTCTATTTTTTCGAGTTCATGTTGGTTGTCTCCAGATAGTTCTGCTTGATGGAACTCTTTGTTTTCAGGCACGACCATGAAGAATTCTGAGGTGTAATCCATCATAATTTTGGTATCTTCGAGTTGGACGTTGAGGAGG
>JBAUBP010000161.1:0-2468 GCA_049676905.1 Bathyarchaeia archaeon | reverse complement strand
CGCTTAGTCAGGCTGCTTCTTGTCTAACGAGATAGCATAACATATAATTTTGGTTATCAGGTACATCCCAGACTTCTTCGAAAGTTTTGTGTTCTCCACCTTTGACGTAATATTGTCTTTCATGGTAAGTGCTTGGAGGCACGCCGCTGCTGGGGTCAATAGCACCGTAATGCACTGTGATTAATCCAGTTGCCCCTCTATTATCAATTGTTAGATATGTCTTGACAATGTTTTTAGTCCAAGGATCATTGGTTAAGTTTGTTATGTAAGCGTCGGGTTTTTGACTTGTACGATAAATAATTTGAGGCTGTTGCATTTGACAATTAATGAACGCTGCAGCTACCACCATTAATAAGACGACTAGAATTATGATGATTATTGCGCTTGTTATTTTATATGCAGTACCAGTCATCGTGGACTGTTCCTGAATATGATCAAGATGGGGATCTTTAATTTGAATTTTCGGGTGTAGCGCGCGCTATGGCTATGGATTAAGCGAGCGTGTTAACCGTCTTTTTTTTCTGGATCCTTTTAGTCGCCCGTGTTCTAGCTGCTTTCTTAGCTCTTTCACTTCTTTCTAAATGTTCTTTCTCGCTTTGCTTCTCTGATTCTATTTTATATTTTTCCTCATCAACTAAGAGGCGGGATCCAAGTCTGTTTGTGCCGTCGTAATCTTCTTGCATAATCCAGACGGCATCCTCTGGATCGCAATCTTGGCCCTGAATATCCATGTATTTATTGAAAGTTTTAATCATTTTTTACGCGGCCGTCTTTCATCTTTATGTTTCTTTCTCAAATATTGTACTTCCTCCTCTCTCTCCGCCAACAGCATACCTTCATTGATCAGTGCGTCCTCCATTTTCTTTTCAACCTCGGATATCCGCTTTCTCTCTCTTTCTAGATTTCCCATTAAAACCTTATTTTGCTCTCTCAATTCTTGGATTTGCTCCCCATATTGGCGGACTGTTTTTGATTGCATGAGTCTATCAGTGATCATATCGGCGCCGCATTCTTGACAGAATCTTGAAGTAATATTATTTCTTGTCTTACATTTCTTGCAAGTGATCGTTTCAATTTTTAGTTGGGTGTCTTTTTTGGGGGGTAATCCGTGTGCTTTTGCAAACTCTGCGTCCGTGTCGTCCATGGTTAAATGTTCATAGATTTCCAACATTTTTGATGATCGCCATCCAAACATTCGTTTAAGATGTCGCGGGGGAACACCCGCCGCCACTAGATGAGTGGCTCTGCTATGTCTGAAAATATGCGGGCTTACAGATTTCCCAAGAATTTTAAACGTCCATTTTGTGGTGATTCCGTGGATGGCGTCGGCCGTTATTGAGTCATATTTACCCCGCTTATGTCGGTAAAATAGATCCGCGTTTCCGTCGTCACGGTTTGGATGTTGATTAATGAAAACTTTAAGATCGGGTATACTATTGATTATTCTTATTTGTCGGGCGCCCGTCTTGGTTTTGCTTGTCTGTATTGTCACGGTTCCGCCGACATCGTCAAAGTTTACATGTTTAAGTTTTAGCGTCGCGATCTCGTTGGCCCGCGCCCCAGTTTCATATAATAATTTAACTACGGTTCGATCTCTAAGGTTAGTTATTCCATCGGTTAATTTTTTGATTTCTTCAAGGGTTAAGATGTCGGGGAGTTCTTTCTTTCCGCCTTCTGGAATTTCAACTTTGAGCTTCTTTTTATGGACTTCATAGAATTCTCTCAGGTTTAGACATGTGACTTTAAAACTGTCTGGGTTTAATTCTTTTTGACGTTTAAGAAGGATGTTGTCTAATTCTTTTTGTGAAAGTTTGGTCAAGGGTTTATTCGTTTCACGTTTAACCATTGCCAGTCGATGAATTTTATTTGCTCTGGATCCAATTGAGTTGCCTTTCAAAGCATTATGATTATCGAATGTTTCGCCTTCTTTCCCAATTTCCTTTAAGGCGTCGTTTAATTTCTTTTCATATCTGGCTGTTGTTGCGGACAAGATAAAGAATTATTGTCATATTTTAGATATAAGTATTCCGTCTAACATGTAGCATATCTTTAAGAATCCATCTACCTATCTTTTTTTCTTTATTATCATAATGAAATTTTATTTCTAACCATACTAACTAGAATTTACGAAAGTCACAATCAGATTTACTAAATTTTAATACCACATATTATAAACAACCAGAGATCATAATCGTCTATTTGTATCCTCAGGTACGTACAATTGGATGTAGCAAATCCAGTTGTCTTAGAATATCGTTAATGACAGAAGTGATTTTTTCACCCGTCTTAGCGCATATTGGATATACATCACGACCTGACATAATATGGTTGAGAAGTTTAGTTGCGATATCCAGGGTTTCAGAGTCGATTAGATCTATCTTATTGGCGCAAATTATTACTTTGGATGGCATTTCAATTTTTCTTGTGATACTTTCAATCGAAGAGAGTTTTCGCTTTAAGATTTCTAT
>JBAUBP010000160.1:0-11064 GCA_049676905.1 Bathyarchaeia archaeon | reverse complement strand
CATAACCTATGATGAATAATTAGGTTTTCTTAACAACCATAATATGTAACTGGTAACCTAACCTTAATCTTACCATTATTTTTAACTCAACGCTGAAAGGGTTAAACCAAGACCAAGGTTAGGTTTAACCTGGTTTAACCTCATTCTAACCTTTCTTAACCGGTTTAACCACACCATTGGATTAACTCTTAACCTCACTTAACCCTCACACACCTTAACCTTCACACACCACGGACAATTTTCCATACTGTGTGTGTGTGTGCCATAGCTGGTGAGAGCATCCAAAACTGAACTATGCTTTTTCTTTTTGTTCTACTGATGCTAGATTAGCTCATACAATGTCGCCCATAGCATCCTGAAGTATTTTAGCGCACGCGCTTAGAGTTCCAAAAAATAATACTAAACTAATAGTAACTATCTTTCTATAATCTTAAGTATAGCTAGTAGTTAGCTGTATAGATGTTAATTATTTAGTATGCTTAATAAAAGGGGGTGAAAAATTAAAAATGATGAAAAAACCAATTTTTCTTGCATTAATTCTAGTGGCTTCAGTAATGCTAGTGGGAACAGTAAGTGCTGATGTCAATTCAGTCACTCCAAGCACCAATGATATAAATCGTGACAATGAATGGGCACATGTCAACGAAATCAGTGTTGGTGTGGGTGAAGTGGAACTGCAGTTTGTTAGTACAAGAAGCTTCTATAGCTGCTTCGAATATCGAACTGATGGAGATACTAGTCAAATGATTGACCCAGACAACTACAACACCTACATAACTGATGGTCTATACCCATATTACTGCCAGAACAACGACGAGAGAACAGAAACAATTTCAGCCAACGAGTATGTTGAGGTTCGTATGGTATTTGGTGCAGAAACAGACGAGCGATTTGACTGGACAAGGTTTGATGTCTTACCACCACCAACAAAAGCAGATGTATTATCAGGAAACGGTGTTACAGGTAAAGGAATAGCAGGTGCGCCAGGCTTACAAAAACTACCGCCAAACGATAATTTCGCAAAGGGAACAGGTAAATAGAAATCTTTTCCTTTCTTTTTCTTTTTTTAATTATTTTCTGATTAAAACAGTTAACCGTGTCATGAAAAGAAAGAATAATCTTAGAATATACCACCCCTACCCATGGGGTATTTTTTAATAATTAAAGAGGGGTTTTAGGGGATTCTTCCCCTAACATGAGGGGCATTTTATTATTTTTTATTAAGTGTGTGTGTCCCTTGGTGAGAGCACCGTAATTTGAACCGTTAGGTTCTAGTTATTTGTGTGTGTGTGTGCTCACCAGCTATAGCACACACACTGATATTATGGAAGAGGTAAATCGACGCTGTTTACCTGATGATACGAAAAAGGAATATTCTAGCTTGAATCCAAATAATTGTCTAATAACGCAAGTACTTAGAAAGTGTTAATAATATTCTATGATCGCCTATGGATGCACGATAAACTAATGCTATTAATAATATAGCAACCATAATTTTTGGTAGTGACTCTTATTGGGATTTTGGTTGGATAAGATTATTAGTCAAACTAGGATTTCATACCCAATCTTCTTTGGTTTGATAGGGCTATTTTCTTATTTGTTAGGCATTCCTTTCATGATCAAAACAAGTAATTTGCAAGCTTTTTTGTTTGATCCAAGGTGGATGCTCATAGCGATATTTGGAGCTATGACCGGCATATCGGTCATTTTCGTATATAGGAGGTTTTCAGATTCCCTTAACGAAATTAAACCTCTGTTCGAGTCTGAGGATAAATTTGAAAAGACCAAAGATAAATTGATGGGTCGCTTGACAAACAAAGTTTATTGGATCATAGTGGTTTTTTGGATTGTTATAAACTCCTTGACCTTTACCGAGCTCTTTAGAAATTTCTGGTGGTGGTCTTACTATCAGCCTTACATCATTTCAGCATATTACTTTATGGAGGGTTTGCCAGTCTTTCTATTTGCAAGCATCTTCACTTACATGATACCATTTGGTTTGACTTGGGCATACAGAGATTTATGTTTAAAAACATCTTTCAAAAAAGATTCATTAGTATCTGAGTGGATGGAACCTTTCAAAGGTTTTAAAAACTTAATTACCTTAACCATGTTTGCAGCCGCGGTTTATTCACTGTTCCCACTAGGTATTTGGGGTCTGGCATTCAAGGAAACTGTTTTTAATTATTTTACATATGCTGCGATAGCCATAGTTTTGATTCCAACTGTACTGTTGCCACACTATTATTTTCATAAGTTGTTTTCTAATGTAAAGAAAAGTCAAATCGATGTCTATCGAAGAGAACTCTTTGAGGTATCTGCTCAAAGAGAGAAGGACATTCCAAGAAGAACCCTCCTCCTCTTAGAGGTCTTAAACTCAGAGCAGATGAAGACATGGCTGATAGATGTAAAAACCCTAGGAGAGATACTACTTGTTGCGCTGATGCATGTGAGTTTTGTGGAAGTCTTAGCAACACTCATAAATCATTAGATTAGCGCGCGCTTCGCCTATGGGTTGGTTCCCTCTAATCTTGACGAAACTGAGTCTCATATAAACGCGCATACAATCCTGCTCGTTTAAGGAGTTCGTTATGAGTACCTCGTTCGACAATTTGTCCTTGATCTATCACGAGGATCAAATCTGCGGCCAAGATGGTGCTCAAACGGTGGGCGATCACAATACAAGTACGTCCGGCCATGACCCGCTTGAGGGCCTCCTGGATCAAGACTTCAGATTCGCTATCTAGCGAGCTGGTCGCCTCGTCGAGCACCAAGATGCGTGGATTCTTCAGAATCACTCGCGCCAGTGCTAACCGTTGCTTTTCACCACCACTCAGTCGATAACCGCGTTCCCCGGCAATCGTCTCATAACGGTCCGGCAGGCCCATCACAAAATCGTGGATATTGGCCACTCTGGCTGCATTTTCGATTTCGTCTTGTGTGGCATCCACCTTGGCATACCGTAAGTTCATCATTATCGTGTCATGAAACAGATATGTCTCTTGCGTGACCATGCCGATCTGTGCGATGAGTGAGTCGAGCGTTACATCGCGTAAATCATGTCCGTCAATCAAGATGCGACCGGCGGTCGGATCATAAAGGCGTGGAATGAGATAAGTGAGTGTTGTCTTGCCTGCACCACTCGGGCCTACTAGTGCGACCAGATGCCCCGGTTCGGCGCGGAAGGAGATATGCTCAAACACTTGGTCATGGGTCTGACTGATGGGGGTCAGTTTCTCGTCCTCAACCACGTTGTCGAAGTTTCTCTGTTCTTCCATTGAATCGCCAGAGAGCACTGCTTTGACATTTTGCATCTGACCGAAACGCCGTACATCCTTAAGCAAGCCCTTCTCATCCACGGTGTACCGGAAGGTGACGTCGTCAAACTCCAGTACGCCACGAACGTCCTGCAATACATGTGCTCCAGATTTTGAGGCGATCTCCAGCGGCAGATCTAGTACTTCAAAGACGCGCTCGAAACTGACCAAGGATGTGGCAAAGTCTATCGGTGCGTTAGTCAGTCTCTGTAATGAGCCATACAGACTGCTCAAGTAAAGGCCCAAGGCAACAATTGTACCGATGGTAAGCGTACTCTGAATGACAAGGTAGCCGCCGACGCCATAGACCAGCGCCGTGCCGATCGCACTCAACAACCCCACGCTGACGAAAAAAAGTGTACCCGACACAGCCCGCTTGACTCCGCTGTCGCGTACCCGTGCGGCGCGTTCTTCGAAGCGTGTATCTTCCTTGGCAATGCGCCCAAAGAGCTTGACCAGCAATGCGCCATTGATATTGAGCATCTCATTCATCATAGCGTTCATGTTTGCATTGAGATCCAATTGCAGACGGGCGATCCTACGTAGACGATTCCCCAAATGACGTGCAGCAACAAGGAATAATGGCAAGATGGCAATGCTGATCAACGTCAATCGCCACTCCAATGTGAACATCACAGAAAGCAACGCCACTGCTTGGATGAGACTGGTGATGATGTTGACGAAGGTGTTGCTGATGGCATTCTGTGCGCCAACCACGTCGTTGTTAATCCGGCTCATCAATTCGCCAACTTTAGTATGTGTGAAAAAGCTCAAAGACATCCGTTGCAGATGAGAAAAGAGCGCCGTGCGCAGATCATACACTACGCCTTCGCCCACCCGGGCGTTAATCTGTCGTTGCCACACGTTGAGCGCACCGGTCAAGAGGGGGATCGTAAGCAGTCCAACGATGAGCACAATCAGGTGTGACACATTGCCCTCTGGGATAGTCCGGTCGATCAGGTCACGCAGGATCAGGGGGGTCAATAAGGAGAGACCCGTGGTGACCAATGTAAGGATCAACATCAAGAGGATCCACCAACGGTAGGGGCCAGCATAATTCAAGACGCGCCGCAGCAAACCCCAAGTGACTTTAGACCTCTCGTCGGGGGAATCCGGAGAATAAATCCTTCGACCAGCGCGTATCATTATGATTTACCGAAGTTTCTTCTTTCCTTTTGCATGATCCAATTGCGTGCACTATTACATAAACAACTATCTCTTTTCGAGTTCTAGCGTACGCTATAGTTATGAGATAATAGCCTTTCGAGTTGATGTTTAGTCTTTACGTCTTTTAATAAAGTAGACTGTCGTTACCGCCACAATTAATCCTGTTAATGTAAGATATGGTGTAAGCATTTCAAGCTTGTTGATTGGATTTGTTATTCCTCCAACAGGTGCTAATGATGAGTACCCTGTGTCGAGCAGGTAAGCCGTATTTACCTCTTGAGTTCCTACAGCCACAGTATCTCCGTTTGAAGATATTGAAACAACATGACTTGATTTATCAAGTTCAAAACTCCATTTCAAATCTCCTACCCTATCAAAGAAGAATACCTTATGAGGTATCATGATACTTTGTGCAGCAACCATGAAATCTCCCAAAGCGTTTATTCCCACATCGTGAATACCGTTGTCAGCTGTATAGGTCCATGTCGGACTTTGTGGCCTACCTGTTAAACTTCTTGCTGCACCCCAGAAGTAGACTTTAGGAGTTGGACCCTCTGATCCAGCTATTACAGAATCGCCATCACTTGACATATCAATTGATGTAAAAGAAACATCCTGTCCACCCCACCATTGACTCGAGGGGTCACCAGTAAGACTCTTAGCATCAGCCCAGTAGTGAACTGATGCGTCTGCTTGAGTTGCAGCTGAAACATAATCTCCATCATCCGATACGGCTACGTCAACGACTGCATTATCTGGCTCTGTTGAAAGCCAAGCATATGCCTGCGGATCAGTTGTAAGGCTTCTGGCGTTCTTCCAGTAAGCGACAGCAGGTGTAGAACCAGTACTTGAGTAAACTCCAGCTACAACATAATCTCCATCGCTCGAGAGATCGACGGCCCTAACATGAACGAAATATTCACTCTTCCAACTTGTGGATTCACTCGTTGTTGTTCGTCCTTTAGCATTAGCCCAGTAGAAAACCCATTGACCTGTTCCACAAGCTACCACATAGTTACCATCATCAGAAATGTCAAGACATCTATATTCGATCCCACCTCCAAGATTCACGCTATTCCAAGTGGGATCTGCAGTTGAGGTGGTCCTAGTTCTAGCGTTCTTCCAGAAATAGACCTCACCACCACCAATATGTGATGTACCTGCAGCTACACAGTCACCATCAGCTGAAATCGCAACCGAATTAACTCCAAAAGGCCCTGAACCAAGCTGCTTTATCCAAAGCGGTGTTCCACTCTCTCGACCATAATATCTAACCTCTTGACCTGAAGCAACCACAACATAGTTACCATCCTTTGATAACGCTAAGTCATTCGTATCGACAGCATCATCCCAGAGTACTGTTGGAGGTTGAGCGTAAACTGATGAAATCATCATAACGATCATAGTGAAAGAGATCAGAAACTTGAAGATCAACTTCAAACTTAGAAACCTGATTCTACCTATCTTTCCTCCTAAGTTAAAAAGCATTCTTCTTTCTTCATGAAAATTAATTGAGCGCGCGCACTTGAGAAAAGCTAATAGATCCTAGAACGCGCGCTTAGGCCGAGTTTATCGTAAAAACAGACCAGGCTAGACCACGACCGCTAGCGAAAAAATACGTTTTAAACAAATAATAGCGTTTCGAGTTTATTCTCCAAGTTAGCTTTTAGAAAGATATGGAGTGAATGATAGCGCGCATTCCAAAAAATAGCTAGCTCGATTAAGCGATTATTGTTGCGATGGCGGCGTGATGTGGTATATTTTTCCTTCTGGGGTTTTGATGTATATTCGGTCTTGTATTCCATCAAGACTTTGCTCACCGGAATCTGATGTTGGCTGAGTCTCCTCAAGATCCTCAAGCCTCCTATAGGCGGCCTTCAATGCTTCACGTTTACTCCTATACTCGCCAAGAGGATACATTTCCGCTTCAATATCGAAAGCATCTTTTCCAAGAACTTTCCAAACTCCAATCTCTAACAGAGCTTTCTGGTATCTCTTGTAAAGTTTCGGATGGTTCTTTTCAAGCCAACCCGGACCACCCTCAACAGAAGGTGCAAGATGATCCACAAGATCAACCCTCTTAACACTAACCGCAAGAGGATCCACCTTCAACCTCCTAATATACCCCTCATAACTTTCCTGATCCTTCCTCCAGGTCAGAAAATCTATAGCCTTCACAACACGCTCCGAATAACCAAGCTCCCTCAAATGATCCAAAGTTACACCAGATTCCTCAACAACATCATGCAAAACCCCAACAATCCTCTCCTCATCTGATTTCAACATGAACATAACACGCAAAACATGAAGAACATACGGACGCCTAACCTTGTCTCGTTTATCGTGATGAGCTAGAGCGGCTAGCAGAATCGCATCATCCAAACTAAGTGAAGAATTCATAATTTAATAGTTAATTATTCATTAATTGTGTTTTGTGTTCTGGAGTGCGCTCGAATATGTCAAAAGAAATTTTCGATCAAGCAATTCGTGAACTAGCAGACAAAACTATTGCTTTCTGTAGGATCTTAGTGCGCGCTAGGTAGTCGTGCCGACCCTTGTCTTCGGGTATCTTACCAGCAGTATCGCCAGCAAGGCAATTCCATGTAGAACGTATGATAAAATGAATGCCCAGTAATAACTTTGATACGCATCATAGATCAGACCTGCTACAACTGGACCGGCAGCACCGAAGCACATGAAAATAAGGTTCATCAGGCCAAAAATGACACCGTACGAAACTAATCCAAAGCTTCTGCTTACAGTAAGAGACATGAATGGTAACCAGCAACCCATGCTCACCCCAAGTATTATGGCATACACTATGAGTATGATTACGGGCATTGTTGATTTCATAGTCATCAGTATTGTGATTGCCGTTACCTGAGCGCCGATTCCTATAACGAGAATGTATTTAGCCTGTACATGATCACCCAGCCAACCAAAAAAAAATTTGCCTGCTCCACTGCCAAAACCAGATAGACTCATGACTGAGGCGGTCGCAACTAATGGAAAACCAATACCTTGTAAATAAGGTACTTGACTTTGGAAGATTGCATTATTAGCCACAGTAAATGCGGCCAAGGCAATCATTAACGACCAGAAGGCGGGAGTTCTCGAAGCCATTTTCAGGTTCAGATCCACCTCATGCATAACAGTTAGTGGAGTCTCATCATTCTTCTGAATTGCTTCTACACCGTCAGGTTGAAGGCCCATGTCGGCTGGTTTTGACTTTATAATCAGAAGTGATAGTGGAGTGATAATCAAAGCGGTCAGAAGCCCAGAAATGATACAGGTATTACGCCAACCGAAAGTAGGAATAAGGAAGGCCCCCACAATCGGGGGCACAGCAAAGCCACCAACACCAATACCAGTACCCAGAATGCCGATAGCCCAACCACGTCGTTTCTGAAACCAATTACTAATGACTGCACATGCCGGCACAACCCCAATGGCTGCGGAACCTACACCCAAGAAGATTGCGAATAGGTAGAATTGCCAAAGTTCTCTAACAGTACTAATCAGGACAAAGCCGAGCCCTAACACAGACGCGCCTACAGCGATAACATTTTTCTCTCCATAACACGAGCTTAACCGACCAATTAAGGGCGAAGCTACTCCTATCGATAGATAGACTATAGTGATAATAGCCATTATTCCTGCCCGACTCCAGGCAAATTCCTCATGAAGAGGGTTAACGTAGAAACTGAAAGAATACATAATGAGGCCATTCCAAAAAATCTGGCATAGAAAGAAGAACAAAAGTATCCAGTAACCGTAGAAGAACCTTCTAGTCATGCCCTTTCGTCCAACAACTTGAACTAAAAAGCCTTCGCACACCTGCTGTCAATTTAGCGCGCGTGCACTTTCGAGCTGGAATGCTTTAGTTAGTAAAAGAATGAGACATCAATCTTTTCTAATTTCCTGGAGAGTATGCTCTACGTGCTCATGGTTCAATAGTAAAACCGTAAGTATGAAAATAATATGCACCATAGATAAACACCCATAACAAAACTATTCCTAAAGCAAGTCTAAGATAGACCGTTCGTCGCGTCACTCCTTTCGCAGCGATTTCGCGCAAGCTACGTACCACACATATCAGACCATATCCACCAGAAATAAGCCAAAGAATCGGCAACCCAACAAATACAATGGGAATTAAGACTGCTCGCATTGCTGACCAAAAAAATGCAAACAATAAGAAACCCATTGTCAATGCCATGATCGTAACTATGAAAAGTGTAAGCCTACGATCCTCTTTCTTTGAAATCATTTTCCTTCCACATTTTTTTCAATTTTGTAGGTAAGCTAGCTTATTCTCAACCTTTTTTTAACCTAAACGACCGATATTATGTAGAAACCAAAAGATATACGATATGATAAGCATTAACGTAATCAGACTTAATCCAAATCTTCGATACTTCCACTCATAAATTATGTCAACTATTCCAAGCGCTAGTTGTAGCGCGCGATTTGGTCTTCGCAATGTAAAAAAACTCCTTCTCTTTCTTTATTATGTTCTCGAGTGATTGGGAAAGGATTGTTATTGAAATCATGATATGAAGCTATTCTTTAGGATTCTCAATATCATATTCTTCGAATAATGTGAGTAACGCTTCTGCGTTTCCTTTAGCATCATTTACTGGATTATGGTCGTGTTGTGTTTTTCGTAGATGTTTGAATGAGCCGAACAGGTTTCTTGTTAATCCTTTGTATAGTGAATTCAGATTTTGGGATGAGTAACCGAAGGGATTTCGTCCAAGAAAATTATGGAAGTACCAGCAGACAAACATCCAATCAAATCCATTATTGTCTGAGATAAATATTGGTCGTATGGGAGCTATTTGGTGGATCCATTCCTCAAAGTCAAGCATTACTTGCTTTGGTTCATTGAAATCGAGTGTGGTTTCACGTGAATATCCTGTTATAGAAAGAGCCTCAAGCATATATTCATCCGAGATTGGACGAAGTTTGTCGTAGAAGGTATTTTTCAAGTCTGATTCGACAGCGACTGCGCCTATTTCTATCATCGAATATTTTCCAGGTATCGGGCCATCAGCTTCAACATCAACCATAATGTACAAAGGTTATTCACCGGAAATATTGAATTACTTTAGCTTTCTAATCTTTAGATGTTTTTATATTCCTTCTATGAAAGACTCAAAAAGATTATACAAATCCTCTTAGCGCGCGCTAGAAAAAGGAAGGGGCGATAGTTATTTTTCTTGTAGAGCATTTAAGAATGAACCAGAAATAGATGATAAGCTAGCTAGATTGAAGCGCGCGCTAAATACGCGATATGACTTATACTGGTAAATTGGTGCGCGAATCTCACCACCAGCACTAAAAGGTAAACCTAGTAATTGTTGAATTTGCTTTCCATCTGCGTGTGTGTATGACCTTTAATGTTATTCCCTGGAAATTTTATATATATGGCTAGTAAGAGCTAGCTCTTTACAGTTAGCGATTCTCGGTGGGTTTCCTTTTTGAAAATGTATTAGATGTGATGAAAATGATCAATATATTCAAAACCACACAATATGGATTAAAAGAAATTATCGATTTCGAACAAGATATCTGGATAAATGTTTCGAAACCCAACCAAGAAGAATTGCAGAAGTTAGTTGAGAAACTAAAAATTCCATCAGATTTCTTAACAGACCCATTAGATCCTAACGAAACATCAAGAGTAGAAGTTGAGAATAATTTCACACTGATCGTTTTGAGAATACCTCGATTTGATGGTGGCAGTATTGATGATCCATTTACAACTTTGCCAGTTGGAATAATATTAACTAAAGACAGTATCATTACTGTCTGTTCCGAACATGTTGAACTCATTACAGACTTCATTAATGGAAAAGTGAAAAACTTCTCTGTCAAAGATAGAGCCCGTTTCATTCTGCAAATGTTTACCAGAACAGCTTTGGGATATTTGAAATATCTAAAAGAAATTCAAAAGACAATTAGTATAGTTCAGAGAGAAATACATAAGACAATGAGGAATGAAGAGCTAATCAAACTGATGAATATGGAAAATAGTCTTGTTTACTTTACAACTTCTTTGAGATCAAATGAACTTATGATAGAAAGACTACAAAAAATGAAAACTTTCATAGGAACTTTTGACGAAGATTTATTGGAAGACGTAATCGTAGATAATAAACAAGCAATTGAAATGGCGAATGTTTATAGCAATATCCTCAGTGGAATGATGAACTCATTTGCGTCAATCATCTCGAATAACTTAAACACTGTAATGAAATTCCTGACGTCAGTTACAATAATATTGATGCTTCCAACGTTGATAGCAAGCATATATGGTATGAATGTGGAGCTGCCGTTTCAAAATTCCTCCCATGCATTCTTTCTGACTATCGGCATTTCATTAGTTCTTTCAATAATAGGAATAATAATATTCATAAATAAAAAATGGTTCTGAATACTGGATTTTCTTGTCACACAACCTGCGTTATGGCGTGAATTTGAAGCATAGTACTTTCCAGTTTACCTCAGGGATATTGAGTTTGGTCTCATGCACAGAACACAAATATGAATGTGCTTGACATTCTAGAACTATATA
>JBAUBP010000159.1:0-13380 GCA_049676905.1 Bathyarchaeia archaeon | reverse complement strand
TCTTTGGAGAATGTGACACTAACGAGGAATAAAGGCCAATCAAAATTTAGTGATAAAACTTTGGAACTAACAACAATTTTCATTGACTTCGATGGTGATGATGCAGCTGAACACTATTATATATTTGATAATGAACTGTGGCAGTATTTCTGGGATTATGACAATAACGGTCTAAAGCTTTTACAAATCCGAATATATGTTGAGCAGGCTTAAGCCTGCCTGCATTTTTTTTATAAACCTTTTTTCCCGATAGATTATTTTCTGGAAAGGTGCACGTTATTTTTTTTTTAAGGAAAATCTATTTACTAAATTAAATAATTATCTTATGACCGATTTTGTTCGATCTTACAAAGCGTTTCTCTATTGGGATAAATATTGATGATCCTTGGATATATGCTGGAACTCTAACTCCAAAATCGATTATCATTCCTCATCTTTTATCCATCAGACTTCCGGTAGGAAAAGCTCTTGATAAAATTGATGAACTTGCATTTCAGAAACATAAACATGCTCTACAAAATCAATCTGCTTGTATGGATTGTCGAAAAGCCATCATATCGTTAGCACAGAATCTGGTATCAGCAAAGATACAATTTGTTCGATGTTGGTTTCCATGGAAATTATTTGAACCTAATCTCGCCAGTAAGAACAAACTAAGAATATTACTCGATGAATCATATGAATACTGGCCTATGGATGACTTTGTCGAGGTATTGACCGATCATGATATAGGCATTATGCCAGTTGTTGCTTGCGGATATCAACGTATGCTGCCTCATGGACTAAAAGTTGATTCTGATAGAGAGTCTTATGTTAAACGTGCATCAATTCATACAAGACTTTTAGTTCGTAAATATAAAAATAAAATACGATTTTGGCAAATAGAAAACGAACCTAATTGGTGGAAGATGCATACTGCAGGTGGTTGGCGGTCGGGTCTATCCTGGATTGATCCTCATGATTTTGCATACCGATTATTAAAAGAGCTTAATGATGGTGTCCATTCAGAAGATTCGAATGCAATTACAATAATTAATTTGGAAGCAGACGCGAAAACAACTAAAGCAAATTATTTTGCACCGTTATGTGATCTTCTTGGACTTGATTTCTATCCAAATTATAAGGCATCTTCGCCAATTGATACTTCAATATTTAAAAAAGCTAATAGAGTAAAAACTGAACTTGGCAGAAAAGTGATAATCTCAGAAACAGGATACCCGAGTGGGCCTTTCTTCTTAGGTTATTCGGCTTCAAAGCAAGCAAAATATGTATCCAGAGCATGTTCTGATGCTTCTGACATTGAGGCTATATGTGGTATAGGAATATGGCGCTACAGGGACTCTGCGTGGAGGTCATTTCCTTTCCAAGAAAACCATTTTGGTCTCATTAATAGTATGGGTAATCCCAAACCAGCATGGAATTCCCTAAAGAATATGATTAGGAAGCTGACCTGAAGAACCCGGTGGCATTTAATAAATTGGAAAAATCTAATAGTTCTTGAAAAAAGAATGATCCAATTAGTTCAGGCATTTCTCTAAGTAGTAGTCTTTTTGATCAATGAACTCACAGTAAACTGGACTAATGACAAATCTAAATAGGAATGTAAATCAGACTACCTCAAAGGTTTGAGCAATGGTTTTCCAGGTAGGTAAAATTCCATCTGAGATTCTTAAGAGCCTTGTTTTTAGAAATCTGGGAATGACCAGTGATAGACTTTTAGTTGGACCTGGAATTGGAGAAGATGCTGCGGTAGTGCGATTTGGGAATAAAGCCTTAGTTCTTTCGACTGATCCTATTACTGGGACTGCTTCTAATGTCGGCTGGTTTTCTGTACACATAAATGCGAATGATGTTGCTACGTTCGGAGCGAAACCAAAATGGTATCTATGCTCAATAATGTTGCCGAAAGGATCTAAGGAAAATGTTCTGCGCGGGATCATGAAGCAGATTGATTCTGCATGCACCGAATTGGGGGTGACAGTAATAGGCGGTCATTGTGAGGTTACACAGTTTTTAAAGAGGCCAATACTTGTAGGATTCATGCTGGGTGAGACCAGTCTCAATCGGTATGTGACGTCAGGAGGTGCTTCTGTGGGAAATGTGCTAATGTTGACTAAGACTGTGGGGATCGAAGGAACTGCGATTCTAGCAACTGACGCAGAAAGCATATTGAGAAAGCATTTAAAGAAAGGAGTAATAAAGCGAGCCCAGAATTTTTATAAAAAAATTAGTGTCGTCAAGGAGGCGCTCATGGCTATGGATGTCGGTGGAGTAACTGCAATGCATGATCCTACCGAGGGGGGAATTCTGTGTGGTATATGGGAATTGAGTGAGGCATCAAATCTCGGAGTTAGGGTCTACCGAGATAGAATTCCTATATCTTCCGAAACAGAAAGTATTTGTAAAATATTAAAAATCGATCCTTTTAGACTAATGAGTTCAGGATCTCTTCTTATTGCAGCGAAGAAATCCTCGGCGCCTAAAATCATTAAGGAATTATCTGGAAAACGGATTCCTATTTCAGTTATTGGTGAATTCACAAAAAGAAAACATGGAAGAAAGTTTTTATCAATTGATGAAAGCGCCGTTGAATTGAAACCGCCCTTTCCGGATGATGTTTATAATATGTTTTCTAAATTGAGATAGATACTCAAGCAATATTGGATATGATCAGATTGGATCTTTTTAAATTTCGTTGGTTGATGATGGCCTCTATAGCAGGCATAATTGCTTTGGCTCTAGCTCTCTATTGTATACGGTTGCATCCTTCTCCCACTGTCTATGGAGAACAATTTATTTTGAATGAGTGGGCACCTATTCCATTCATACAGTTTAAACCAATTACTCTGATCTTTGTTTTTGTCTTTCTATTCTATGCTTTTTTAATTCAACATTTTGAGGATAAAATTGCAAAGCTGAGTCGTGATATTCGGCTATTTCTATTTAGCATCGCCTTTTTGATGACAGCAGGCTCTCTTTATGAATTATTTTTTAATTTTACACTTTGGGGGGCTTTGATGTCAACAACCGGTATCTCAAATCCAGATATTCTAGTCAACAGATTTCCAAATCCAGAAACAGCTGTTTCGCTTGTCTATGCAAGCAAATTGGTGATTCTGATCTTTGCTATGTCCTCATACTCTGTGTTTTTCTTACATAGACTCGATATGGCTCGGCACTTTAGGTCTGATAGAGCGCATTAGAATTCTTTTTAATGGGTTTTATTTTACTTTCGATGATCTCTACCGTTTATATCCGTTAGAATGTACAAGAATAGTTACTGTTTACGAGTCCCCATGAGGGGTGATGTTATACGGTAGGTAAACCTGCAAAAATCAGAGATGACTTGATAAACCAAGTTTTACTCCGTCCGACCGTCTTCGAAGATGAGACGCCGCTATCCCTAGAACATATTCCAGGAACACTACCTCACAGAGAGAAACAATTAATCTTTCTAGCACAACTATTCAGGTCCCTCATCGAGAAGCCTGGTTCAACAAGCCAGAGGGTTTTGATAACAGGTCCTGTAGGAACCGGAAAGACGGTAATGGCTCAACGATTTGGACTAGACCTAGTCAAAACCGCAAGAGACAGAAAAATAGGCCTGCGCTATATCCACGTCAACTGCCGCGAATGTAAGGGAAGTTTGTTCGCGGTTCTGAGAAAGGTAATGAATGAATTTGAAGAACAATTCCCAAAGAGAGGATTCTCATCAGAGGAACTATTGCAAGCAATAATGCGCATTTTGGATGAAAAGAATATTTTCTTAATACTAGCTCTAGATGAACTTGAGGCTTTACTCGAGGCCGATAACTCGGCACTCTATACTCTGACCCGAGTTCAAGAAGACAGAGTAACCTCTCCTGTACGCCTTTCACTAATATGTATGCTCAGAGAACTAAAATATCTAGAACTTCTTGACAGAAGTACAGTAAGCACACTACAACAAAATTTGATCGAATTAAATCCCTATGTATCTAACGAACTCTTCACTATTCTGAAAGATCGCGTAACTCTAGCGTTCAAAGAAGGGGCAGTCCAAGACGAAACAATAGAATTGGCGGCTGATATAGCCTCATCAAGTGGTGATGCACGGTACGTCATAGAACTTCTTTGGAGGGCTGGAAAATACGCCGACTACGATGGGAGTAAAGATGTCAAGCCTGAATATGTCAGGAAAGCCGCTGGGACCGTATATCCGACCCTGAGAGACGAGTACTTGAGAACTCTTTCTCTAAATGAAAAACTGTTTCTCCTTGCTCTATCAAGATATCTTGAAGATAATAACGCGGCCTACGCAAGTATGGGTGAACTTGAGGAAGCCTACAAGGTCGTCTGTGAAGAATACAATTCTCAACCTAGAGCTCACACACAATTTTGGAAATACATGAGGCTCTTGAGTGCAACAGGATTGATCTCAACAAAGCTCTCAAGCAAAGGTGCCAAAGGAAGAACAACCTTGATAGGTTTATCCTCAATATCGGCCTCAACAATGAAAAAATGTATTGAAGCTGCTCTGGAAGTGTTCTCCACAGATGTCGCTAGAAAAAGACGCATCACTTGATGAGGTTCTTTCTTGCCGAGGAAAGACTAGAATTCTGATGCTCCTCTCCGAAGCAAGAGAACTGAACATAACAGAAATAGCAAAAAATGTTGGGTTAAACCACTCTACGATAAATAATCATCTAACACAATTAGAAAAATCAGGGCTTATTACTGAAAAGAGATTCGGCAGAATCAGAATCTATAAGTACTGTGAAGAAGACCCAAGAGCACAAGCAATAAAAAACCTCATCAAAGTCTGGAATGATCAGAACAATCAGAAAAGGATGTAAAGAATTGTCTAAACAGCCCAGCAAGTTTAAAATGGTTGACATTTCGCAAAAAGATGCTGTCGAAAGAGAAGCCACAGCTATCGGCAAACTAAAAATGAGAAATGAAACCGCCAAGAAGCTAAGAGAAGGTAAAATCGAAAAAGGAGATCCTATATCGATTTCTGAGGTAGCCGCTACGCTGGCTACTAAAAATACTAGTCAACTTATTCCAATGTGTCATAACATACCGATTTCTAAAGTTGAGACGGCAACACGATTCGGTGATGATTATGTTGAAGTTGAAGTTCGTGTCAAAGCAATCGCCAAAACTGG
Source organism: Bathyarchaeia archaeon (assembly GCA_049676905.1). Taxonomy (GTDB): domain Archaea; phylum Thermoproteota; class Bathyarchaeia; order 40CM-2-53-6; family RBG-13-38-9; genus RBG-13-38-9. The sequence goes on along the minus strand of JBAUBP010000159.1, from coordinate 8,233 downwards.
TGTTGAAATGGAAGCCCTCACAGCCGTTTCAATATATCTATTAAATGTCTGGGATATGGTCAAAAAACTAGAAAAAGATCGTAATGGTCAATATCCAGATACTTGGATAGAATACATTAAAGTGAAGGAGAAGCTGAAGGCCACTAAGTGATGAGCAAGACATCAAGACTCCATCGAGAAGGAGCCGGAAAAAGTAAAGGGATCCTTATAATTACATGCAGTTCCTCAAGAGCTGTCCTTGCAAATTCTGGAAAGGAATTTTCGGATCCATCTGGTGAAATGATTGAGAGGATGATGAAAGAGAATGGGCATCATGTTTATGAAAGAAAACTGATACCCGATGAAAGTGAAACAATTAACGCCATATTAACTGAAGCACTTCAAAAAGATGTTATAGATACAATAATCGTGACTGGTGGTACAGGCATATCGGAGAAGGATGTAACCATAGAAGTGGCGCAGAAGCTTATTGAAAAGGAGCTTCCAGGATTTGGTGAAATCTTCAGAAAAATAAGCTATGATGAAATAGGTCCAGCAGCTATTTTGACTAGAGCTATGGCCGGTATAGCTTCAAATAAACCAATATTCTGCATTCCTGGCTCACCAGATGCAGTAAAGAGATCACTTGATAAGCTAGTTTTGCCTGAACTTCCGCATATCTTGAAGCATGCACAAGGTTGCTGAATCCAAGCTTGACTGCTGACAAATATGGTCGCCCAATAGTAAATTTTAGGATCTCATTAACTCAAGAATGCGACCTAGCATGCTTCTATTGCCATCGGGAAGGACAAGAACATTCACATTCTAATGATCTTATGACGCCTGATGAGATTATTAAAATAGTGAAAATTGGAACTGAATTTGGAATAAAAAAAGTCAAATTAACTGGTGGTGAGCCATTAACCAGAAAGGACCTGAGTGAAATAGTACATCGTCTCTCTTCTCTATCTCAGATTGATGAGATCTCTCTTGTTACCAATGCTCGACAACTATCATTGGATAGAGCTGTTGAACTCAGACTATCAGGACTAAACAGAATAAACGTCAATCTTCCATCGGTAAACAAAGATACCTATAAAAAAATTGTTGGAAAGGATCTTGAACCCGCTTTAGCGGGTATAAATTCAGCCATGGAAGCGAAAATAAATCCAGTTAAACTCAATATGGTCCTCTTGAAAGGATTGAATTCTGATGATGTTAAACCAATGATGCATTTCGCAGAAGATATTGGTGGAATTCTGCAAATTATTGAGCTCGAACCTCTCAAGAAAGCTGAGGAATTCTATAAACAGTATCACTATCCACTTGATGACCTTGAAAAGGAGTTCTCCGCAAAGGCGAGTGACGTTAGAGTAAGGAAGTCTATGCAAAATAGGAAAGTCTACACGCTGGGAAATCTGAAAGTAGAAATTGTTAAACCTGTTGAAAATTCTGATTTTTGCATGCACTGTACGAAACTTAGGTTAACAAGTCATGGAAAATTAAAGCCTTGTTTAATGAACCAAGAAACAATCGATGTTCTAACTTCAATCAGACGCGGGGCCCCTCCAGAAGTTGTACAAAGTCTTTTCAGAAAAGCGATAAGCCATAGGAAACCATATTACACAAGTATCGGAATTCCAGCTATCGAATAATCCTTTCCAAAGAATCGAGTTCCTGTCTCGATCTTTAACGAATACTAATCATGCATGTGAATAATAGAATCGAACAAATTCGTCTTCAATATGATCTATTCTGGCAAATCCAAACCGAACTAATTGGATTGTATTATTAGTTTTTTCATCAAACATTGGTTCTACTAATCCAGATAGCCTTTTTGCATCAGGCATTATGATCTCGGATTTGATGTTGCCTTCTAGAGGTAGCCAGTGAATTAGTGGGGCGCCAAGTTTTCTGGCTTCATTATGGTCTTTGCTATGAAACTTGGTATAAACTGTTTTTTCATCTGAACTTGTGTATTCTATGTTGAAAAGTCCTATTAAACGAGTATGACCTTTCGTACAGATTTCATGATCCTTTTTTGAGATCAATAACTTTACAGAATTATTTTTAGGTATGATTTTGAGTGTACGGAAACCTTTGGTTTTATCATTTGGATTTAAAAGTGGATTCGCGATTTGTGGTTCATTAACACCTCTGACAATGAGCTCTATTGGATCATCAATGAAGAAGTATCTGTTTGAAGTTGGATCTATGATTTTACGATTTACTGCGAAAATATTCTCCCAACTCAGTGTTGCGTCTACTGGTCTTGGACCTACTTCATAAGCAATTGTTCGCAAAGTATCAGGAGTTATTCCTCTCCTTCTCAAGGCAACAAGAGTCGCAAGTCTAGGGTCATCCAAACCATCTACGGTTTTTTCATTGATCATAATCATTATTTTGGATTTGCTTAACGTTGTTCCTTCAGCTTTTAGTCGGCCGTAGTGGATGGTCTCGGGATATGTCCAAGAAAGATGTTTGTACAAGTAGCGCTGCCTATTCGTGTTAGTTAGATGCTCTTTACCTCTGATGATGTGGGTAATACCTAAAAGATGGTCGTCTATTCCTGCCGAAAAATTGTACAGAGGCCAGACTGAGTATTTTTCACCTGTCCTAGGGTGTGGAGTCTTTTTCATATCGATTATCCTTAGCGCAGGCCAATCTCTTATGGCAGGATTGGGGTGATCTATTTCGGTTTTAATTCTGACAACTGCCTCGCCTTCTTGATATCCGCCATCAAGCATTTTGTCCCATCGTGATAAGTTGTCAATTGTAGACAATGTTCTACATTCACAATTTTTCTTAGCGAATATTTTTTCTCTGAACTTTTCGGGTTCACATGTACAGACATAAGCTCCACCAATTTCAAGCAATTTTCTAGCATGTTCATAATAGATTTGAATTCGATCGCTCTGAATATATTCGGAGTTCCATTCGCATTTCAACCATCTCAAATCATCTCTGATCATATCATAAAATTCTAGTGAAGATTTCTTTAGACGAGGGTCAGTATCCTCGAATCTAAGAATAAAATTTCCATTGTACATTTTTGCATAGTCATGAGAAAGTACTATTGCTCTAACGGAGCCAAGATGTAATGCGCAGTCTGGATTTGGTGAGAATCGAGTAACAATCTTTTTAAAGTTTTTAACATTCTTCAGGGGTGGAAGAGTTTTTTGCTGTTTTTCCTTAGTAACTTGTATTGAATTTGGCCATTTTTCTGTTAAAAGCGACATTTGTTCTTCGATGGTAAGCTGATTTATTTCAAAAACGATAGTTGACACAAATTCTTTCAATTCTTTAGCCTTTTTTCTTAACTCAGCTCTTTCTCCTAACACTCTTCCAAGGACAACACCAACATTCGCTTCTCCTTCATGAGATGTTGCGTTGATAAGTGAGTGTTTCCTGATGATCTCTCTAATTTCATCTGTAAAACTCAAAATAATCACAATAGGTCTCTTTTAATTCCAATATCGAAACTGATTATGGATCATATATGATTTAAAGAGTCGATTGCTTCATTTGCCTGTATTGGAATTGCTGTTTTTTGATGTGACTGTTCAAACTTAAATTTGTAGTTTAGGTATTAATATGTTGAATATAATTTCTCCACCTGACGAAAGTGTTGGGATTGCGAAAAATAATAATAAAAATTTCCTTTGCATTTGTGTTATTGAATTTTCTTTTTAGCTTCAGTAATTGTTTGGGAGAAGAAAAGTCAATTTTAAGCAATGGAGATTTTGAAGCTGGTAGATTGAGGGCATGGGGTGTAGAGGGCCCGGCCAAAGTTGTTAAAACATATGTCGTTTGGGGAGAAATTTTGGAGATGGAAGACGCAACTGATTTCCCAGCTGCTGGACCTCACTCTGGGGAATATTTTCTGGTTCTTGGAGATGATATCGATCCTGGAACAATATCGCAAAGTGTTAAGATTCATGAAAATGCAACTCGGGCTGTAATATCGTTCTGGTATTCTTGTACTCCAACTACAGGTTCGAAACTGAGTTTCTGGATAAATGACGAGGAAGGAATGCCTTTGAGGACTGTAAACTTTATTGGAACAATGGCTTGGAAAGAATTCACATATGGTATTGACTCCAAATATTTTGGCCAAAAATTAACAATTGGATTTCAAGGTGAGGGTATAACCAATTATCAAGCAATGGCTGAGGATCGTATAACATATGAGTGTTTGACGCTTATTGACGACGTCTCTTTAATTGTTGATGAGCCAATTTCGCCACCAACTCCAACTACAACGACTACCTCTACTAAGATCACGACAACAACACCTTTGACTGAAGCTCCTCCATCAAGAACTGGGCCTCCAATAGAATTATTCCTGAAAGCACCAGGTCCTTTCGAAATAGCTATTATTCTATTGGTATCTTGGACTCCAATCGCGATAGCGGTATTATATCGTTCAAGAAAGATGCGTGAACAAAAAAAGGCACTTCAAAGTCAATGACTAGTTGTATTATTTGTAAGAGATTATGGATTACACTTCTAAATCAAATCATTTCTAATTAGTTCTTCTGTAGTTGGCTTTGGTATTTTTAATAGATCTAGACTTTCAAGTGTTGCTATGTGGCTTTTCTCCGAAGGTGATGCGCGTGCGTCGCATGGTACTACAGGCTCATATCCTAATTCAAATGCGTCAAGAACTGTTTTCAATAAACAGAATTCAGTTCTTACCCCCATAATAATTAATCTTTTAACTTTTCTTTGTCTGAGGGTGAAGTCGAGGTCGCTTCCAAAGAAGCCGCTCATCATTCTCTTCTCGACAATTATATCCTCTGGCAGTGGAGCCAACTCATTTATGACTTTCACTCCTTCAGTCCCTTTTATCGTGTGAGGTTTTCTTCCAAGTTTATCAAAGAGCGAATCGTCAGCGTATCTGCTGTCGCATGCATATATCACTGGTATCTTTTTCTCTCTTGCTTTCGCTATGAGTGATTTGATGTTAGGAATTATGTGTTGACAATATCTGCCAACATTATCTTTCTGCATGTCCACAATCAACAAAGCGGTGCTATCTTGATTCAATTTACTCAATTTGAAAATCTCTTAGAGTTATTTCGCTGAGAATCCGTGTAATCCAATTTTCTTGTTTAGGTTCCAGTATTCTCCTTGATTATACACAAATGGTGAAGCTTTAGTGAAATCTATGGCTCCTTTGTCGTCAAGAATAGCTTTGTCTACGTGAACTTGGACTATTTCACCTAGAAATAAATGATGACTGCCCAAAGGGATTTTGTTTTTTGTAATGCATTCCATGTTGACTGGGCATTCTTTGATGAGAGGTGGTTTAACCTGTTTCGAAGGTTCAGGGGTAAGCTTTGTTTCAGAAAATTTGTCTATATTTTTACCAGAAAAAACTCCACAGTAATCTGTTTCCCTGAGGATCTTTGTGGGAGGGATGTTGACGACAAATTCGCCAGAATCTTCAATGAGTCCACAGGAATGGCGGTGAGGACGAATGCCTATTGCTATGGTGGGGGGCTCGGAACATACGATTCCGTTCCATCCCAAAGTGATAATGTTCGGAGTTCCCTTGGAATCTGTGCAAGTAACGAGAACAACAGGGCAAGGATATAGTGCGGTCCATGGATTTTTCAATATTTTCATGAATTTCACTTCTGTTGTTTTGATTCTTAACATTTGCTGATTAGATTTGGAAAATTTCAGATGGCTATAACGTCGTTATGCTTATATTTTTCAATATATCTCAATCGATATAGGCACATCATGATTGCGAATAACATGTTGGAACTCGTCGGCAACACACCTATGGTTAAAATCAATAATATGATGTCCAAACCTCGAATCGACATATATTTAAAATTGGAAAAATTCAATCCTGGCGGCTCAATTAAGGACAGAATAGCGAAATATATGATCGAGCATGCCGAGAGAGAAGGTGTTCTAACAAAGGGCAAGATAGTAATCGAACCCACAAGTGGGAATACAGGAATAGGTTTGGCAATTGTATGCGCTGTTAAAGGATATGGACTTGTACTTGTTATGCCTGAGACAATGACTATGGAAAGGCGAAAGATCCTAATGGTTCATGGAGCACAGATTATACTCTCTCCAGGTTCAAAAGGAATGAATGGAGCAGAGGACTTGGCCAAGAAGATTGTTGATGAGGATCCAGAAAAATATTTCATGCCAGATCAATTCTCTAACAAATATAATGTGTTAGCTCATCAGGAGACCACTGCTGAAGAAATATGGAATGATACGAAAGGAAAAATTACGCATTTTGTCGCTGGAATAGGAACATCTGGAACTCTCATGGGTGTGTCAAGTAATCTTAAGAAAAGGAATCCGACGATTAGAATGATCGCGGTAGAGCCTGACGCAAATACTCCAATTCAAGGCCTTAAGAATCTTAAGACTCAATATGTGCCTTCAATATTTGATAAAACTGGTATAGATGAAACGCACTATGTCAAGTTAACTGATGCTGAGGAAACTGCCAGAGTTCTAGCTTTGAAGGAAGGAATATTCTGTGGGCCAAGTACCGGAGCAATTCTACATGTTGCTTTGAATAAGGCAACACAATTGGAGGAAGGAGTCATGGTTGCGATGGCCCCCGACGGTGGTGAAAAGTATCTCAGCACAGAATTGTGTAATATTGACAGATGCCGCGAATGCATTCAAAAACATGGTGGTCCATGTGCCTTTATGGATAAAGACATAAAGCCAAAAACAATTCAGGAATAAGTATTCTTTAATTAATTGGAATTAGTAAAAACACTTTGAATTATCTGCGTAAGAATGCAAAAGAGAATAAACCCTTTAGAGTCTATGAGAAAGTTGCAGCTAGGCTAAAATGAGGAATTATTATTTCCTGAATTTTTCTATGGTTAATTTCGTGTCTCCAGGTTTGAAACTTATCTTGATCTTTGCGCGCGCTGTGTGCCTTAACTGGTGAGAGCATCAAAATTTGGAATATTGTTTTTGTTGATTACATGATTCAGAAGTGAATTGGCTCAAGTACTAATAGAAATGATCTATCTCGATTATTTTTACTAGTAAAAGAAGATGGGTTAACATTGTGTAACGTGTGCAGTTACTATTCTTCGACTGTGATTGCTTGGGTTGGGCATTGTGTTTCGCAAGCACGACATACTATGCAGGCATCTTGATTGATAGGCACTGATTTCTCATTCTGCGTTTCAAAAACGCTAACTGGACAAACGCTTACACATATTCCATCCCCATTACACTTGTCTTTATCAACTGTTACTTTTGGCATAATCCCACCTCTCTGGTTTTGGTTTGAATTGAAAATATCGTGTCATATATATTTCTTTAATCAAAAGAGAAGAATGCGTTAAATAGATTAAATAGAATCTTAGGTGCCGGCTTCCCAACTTTTCAGATACTTTGTCTGTTCTTCAGTTAAAGTATCGATTTGTATTCCCATGCTTTCAAGAGCCATTTGGGCTACTTTCTTATCGATCTCTTCAGGGACTCGATGGACTTTCTTATCTAAACTATGACCTTCCTTTGCAATGTATTCTGCGCAAAGTGCTTGATTGGCAAATGACATCATCATTACTTCGCAAGGGTGACCTTCAGCAGCGCCTAGATTTACCAATCTTCCCTCTGCTAAAAGGTATAATTTATTTCCGTTTTTCAGAGTATATTCTTCAACATTTGGTCTAACCAACTCTTTCGATGTAGATATGGATTCCAATTCATTTACCTTGACTTCGATATTGAAATGACCAGAATTTGCTAAAATTGCGCCATCTTTCATTAATTGCATTTCTTTTTTTGTAATCACTCCGACGTCACCTGTTGCTGTAACGAATATGTCTCCAATCTTTGCTGCTTCTTGCATGGGCATAACTCTGAATCCATCCATAATCGCCTCGAGAGCTCGAATTGGATCGATCTCGGAGACAATTATATTTGCACCCATGCCACGTGCTCTGGTGGCTATTCCTCTTCCGCACCAGCCGTAACCACCCACTACGAATACTTTTCCAGCTATGAGAAGGCTTGTTGCTCTTAGGATCCCGTCTACTGTGCTTTGACCAGTTCCATATCTGTTATCGAAAAGATATTTTGTGTAAGCATCATTGACAGCTATTATTGGGTATCTTAATTTTTTAGATGTTGCCATTGCTCTGAGTCTGATTACTCCGCTGGTAGTCTCTTCTGTTCCTCCAATTACATTTTCCAAAAGTTTCTTCTCTTCAGTATGTAACAGGCTAACTAGATCTGCTCCATCATC
>JBAUBP010000158.1:0-3548 GCA_049676905.1 Bathyarchaeia archaeon | reverse complement strand
GGTGAAGCCATCGTAACAAGCATCTTCACAAAATTTGCAGTTCCAATCCAAATCCCAAAATTCGAAGACTATGCTAAGAATCAGATTGGGCAGAACTCTAGGAAAGAAAAAATTCAGTTTACCGGATGATAATATTTGCCGAAATTCGCCCACATCTCTGATATACATCTGGGAGCAAACTCTGATCCTGTTCTTTCTAAACTTGAAATGGAAGCCTTCAACAAAACAATAGATACATGTCTGGAAGAAAATGTGGATTTCATCTTAATCTGTGGAGACCTTTTCCACGTGAGTAAACCAGAGTTCCAAATCGTGGATGAAGCTGTACGACGACTCAAACAACTCCTAGATAAAGAAATACCCGTCTACGTCATCTACGGAAGCCATGACTACACTCCCAATGGTATATCTATAGTAGACATTCTTGAGAGCGCTGGACTTATCAAGAAAATAGTTAGTGGAAAAATTGTAGATGAAAAACTGAAGTTAGACTTTTTCACTGACCAAAAGACTAACGCAAAGTTCGTAGGAATATCGGGAAGAAAAGGTGGTCTCGACAAGGAATATTATGAAATTCTTGACCGAGAGAAACTGGAAAAAGAATCTGGATTCAAAATCTTTGCCTTTCATGCATGCCTCGATGAGCTTAAACCAGCATACTTGTCAAAAGCAGAATCGTGTCCAGTCTCAGTTCTTCCCAAGGGATTTGATTATTATGCAGGAGGACATGTTCATGAAAGACTTGAGAACGACCTCCACGATTATAAACACATAATCTTTCCAGGGGCTCTATTCGGCAGTCAAACTCGAGATCATGAAGCAAGCAGTAAAGGAGAGAAGCGAGGATTCTACATAGTGAGCTTTGGTGACACTATCACCGAAATAAAATTTGTACCAATAAAAGTATGTGAATATCTATTCAAAGAGTTAGATGTTGAAGACAGGAACTCTCAACAAGCCGAAAAACTGCTCACTGAAGAATTAGAATCAATCGACGTCCTCGACAAAGTTGTTACACTAAAAATAAAAGGTGAACTATCAGGAGGAAAAACATCTGACATCAATTTCTCAAAAATGCAGCAAAGCCTTGTAACAAAAGGAGCCCTGACAGTTTATCTAAACAGGTACGGACTCAAATCAAAAGAATACGCAATGATCAAAGCTGCAGGAGAAGACGCATCAACAATAGAACGAAAACTATTGCAAGAGAACCTAGGAACCATAAAAGTATCCCAAGATCTGCTCAAAGGAGACAAAGGCCTACGATTAGCCCTGGAATTATTGAATGTACTACGTGAACCAGTAAAATCCGGTGAATCAAAACAAGACTATGCGGAAAGAATGAAGGACCAAGGAATCCGAACATTCCAACTCAAGGAAGTCTTTTCATCATGATATTGAAAACTCTTGAGTTACAGAACATCCGCAGCTATGACAAGCTCAAAGTCGATTTTCCAGAAGGCATAATCCTCTTTGAAGGAGCAACTGGTTCCGGTAAATCCACCATCTTGATGGCCATTGAATTCGCCCTATTCGGTTTAGGCTCCATTAAAGGAAGCTCACTACTAAGACTAGGTGCACAACAAGGAAACGTATCATTAACTTTCGATGTTGACGGCAAAGAATACACCGTCAATCGAACACTAGAAAAAAAAGGCAAGTCAGTCCATCAAGGTTCTGGATATGTTGTAGAGCCTAAAGGAAAACTAAGCTTAGAACCATCAGAAATCAAACAACGCATATTAGACATCCTACACTTCAACGAACCTGAAGATCCAAAAGCACAGAGTTGGATATATCGCTATGCAGTTTTCACACCACAAGAAGAAATGAAAACAATACTGACATACAAGCCAGATATAAGACTCCAGACTCTGAGAAAAGCCTTCAAACTTGAAGAATACAAAATTGCTATCGAAAACTCGTCCAAGCTAAATAATGAAATCAAAACCAAAATAGTTGAACTAAAAGCTACTAGCAAAGAGTTAGAATTAAAACAGGAAAATCAAAAAGATAAAGGAAAAGAGAAGGAACAAATAGAAAAAGATCTAACAGAACTTGAAACAAAAGAATCAAAACATCAAGAACAACTAACACTATTAAAAACCGAATTAGAAAAACTACTCAAAGATAGTGAGCAATTAGTAGAAACTCAAACATTAAAATCACAACTTGAGAAACAAGTTTGTGAAAAAACTGAATCAAGGGAAGAAGAGAAACAGAATATCAAAAAATCCAAAGCGACAATGGACGAGATAGAAAACAGAATAAAACAATATTCAAAAAAACGAAAACCAACTTCTTTGACGATAGGGCAATTAGAGAAGGAAATCTCTAAACTTGAAACTGAAGAATCCGAATTAATAAGGACCAAAAATCAGATCGAGACAAAACTCACAGACTATGAGAAACTTGAAAAAGAAAAAATATGTCCAACTTGCGATAGGCCGACAAAAAGCAAAGACTTCAAGGAAATCATAAAAAAGAAAAAAAATGAATTACAACAGGCAAAAAAAACAGCTGAGAACGTATCAAAGAAACTAAAAGATTCTAGAGATCTTTTAAGAAAAGTAGAAGCATATCAAGCAGACCAAAGACAACTTAAAGAAATAAGAAGGCAAAAGAAACAGAATCTTGAAAACTTGAAGAAAGTAAAAGCAAGATTTGAAGCTTTTTCACAAGAAATTGATGAATTTAATAGTCAATTAGAAAGACTTGAAAAATTGATAGTAAGTCTAAGTCAAGTAGCCGAGAATATGAACAAATTGAAAGGTGGTATTAGAGAGAAAGACGAGGAAATTGGCAAAACTAAAGAAAAAATTGCTACAAAAAAACAGAGAAAACTCGATCTTTCTGAAGACATTATTAAATTATCCAAAGAAATTGAAAACATGATAAAAGCTCGAAATAATTCAGACATATTGCATGAATACAATATGTGGCTATCAGATTATTTTGAGAAGACAATTGAACTAATCGAAAAACAGGTTATGATGGCCATCAATCAAGACTTCAATAGAGAATTCGAAAAATGGTTCAATCTATTGGTGGAAGATCCAACGAAAGAAGCCACAATAGACGAAGATTTTACACCGATAATAAGACAAGACGGCTACGACCAAAATGTAGAATTTCTAAGTGGCGGAGAAAAAACTAGTGTAGCACTAGCATACAGACTGGCCTTGAACAGTATCGTAAAGCAAGTCTCAGTAGGTATGAAATCTAATTTGTTGATTCTTGATGAGCCGACTGATGGATTCAGCAAGGAACAACTGTACAAGGTTAGAGAAATCCTAGATGAACTAAACTGTCCCCAAATTGTTCTTGTCTCACATGAAAGTGAATTAGAAAGTTTTGCAAATCATATCATACGAGTAGAAAAGACAGCGGGAATATCAAAAGTAAATCGAGCTTCATAATCTCAAAGGAGTTTCTTTAGCGCATGTTATTGCACTTTATGCGAGATAGAACTGATTATTTTTTTAGTAAAACGGATGAGCGAAATCAAAAAGCAGATTAAATATTGTGTAGAATTCATTGTGATTATA
>JBAUBP010000157.1:0-9649 GCA_049676905.1 Bathyarchaeia archaeon | reverse complement strand
ATACCGATCGAGAGATTTAGCAGATACTTTAGCTATCGGAGATCGGATTCGAGTGCAAAAATGTCGTGGACGGATATATGCTGGGATTCTTGAGATTATACTTGAACGTAGTGGACGAATTATTAAGCTTCCAGAGTCTCAGGTTCAATATCCATAAGAATGCATTAGAAATTTTGAATATTGTCATCTTAGCATTCCCTAATGTTAATATGTATTTTAGTTGACAATATGGAAGAATCAAGAGGTTACTTTCATTGAGTGATGACAAGATTGGTCGAAGGAAATATCTCAAGTATGCTGGAGCTGCAGTAGCAGTAGGAGCAATCGCTGCAACAGGATATAGCATATCTCAATACTACCAGCCACCTACACAGACAACAACACCCACAACACCAACGGTGACTACAACTGGAAAGAGAAAAGTCAAGATCGGAGGCACTAAACCTCTCACTGGAATAGAATCCTATACCGGCAGACAAGAGCATAATGGAAATTCACTTTGGGCCAAGACAGTTAATGAGGCTGGCGGCATTAAAGCTGGAGACGGAAACACATACGAAGTTGAACTAATAACTTACAATGATGAATCCAAACCCGAAAATGTTCCTAGACTATATGAGAAACTAATTGTCGAGGATCAAGTAGACTTTTTATTTGGACCAGCTTGGGGACCCCTCGGCATGGCTACAGTCCCGATTGTTGAGAAATATCGTAAATTCGAAGTCTATGGTACATGCTCTTTTGATCCAAGAGATTATAGAGATTGGAAATACATCGTTCACACCATCACTAATGGACCAGGATATATGCCTGGCATCTTAGACATGATCTGGGAACGTATTCTTCCTTATGATCCTGAAGCAAAGAATATTGCAATAATACATGGTGACGATGCGTTCCGAAAGACTGCTGGCTCATATGGTAAGGAATATGCTGATGAAAAGGGCTTCAATGTAGTCTTTTACGATTCCTATGGTACAGGCACCACAGACCTGACTCCAATACTAACCAAAGCTAAAGCTGCTGAGCCTGCCATATTTCTTAATCCTGGATCCTTTCTCGATGCTATGTTAATCATGAAGCAAATGCGTGAACTTGATTTCAACATAAAACTCATCTGGCCAGGTACAGGTGCCGTTCTAGAGGAATTTTATGATTCTAACGGAAAATATGCTGAAGGCTGTGTAACTTGTACTCAATGGGAGGAGGGTTTCCTCTACAGACAAGATTTTGGTCCAAGCCATGATGAATTCATAGACGCATATCAGAAAGAGTATGAGGAGATGACAAATTATACCGCAGCAACCGGATATCAGCAGGGATTAGTTGTACAGAAAGCCATGGAGCACTCTAGTGATCCCCTGGACTCCGACTCTGTAAGAAAGGCAGCTGGTGAGATAGAGATGACAACATTCTACGGTAAATACAAAGTTGACCTAGAAACAGGTTGGCAAATAGGACACCAGATGGGTGTTGTTCAATGGCAAAATGGTAAGAAGGCGGTCGTATGGCCATTGGAAGCTGGCGCCAAGGAAGTTTGGTATCCTTCGAAAAAATGGTCTGAAATGTAGAACACGCGCGTCATAAGAAGAAAAGGAATAGATGAAATAATATATCTTAACCTTTTACAGCGCCGAAAGTAAGACCTCTAACTAGATATCTCTGAATAGCCAGTCCGAATGCAAGAGTAGGAATCACTGCTATACATCCTAAAGCCGCCATTATTCCGTACATATGCCCTGCATCAGATTCGAAAAGACCTATCTGAACAGGTATAGTGACTACATGCCTATGGGATATAGTTAATGCGACGATTAGATCACTCCAGTTTAGTATGAATATGAATAGAGCTGTTACTGCAAGACCCCCTCTGACAAGCGGTAATACGACCCTCACAAAAGTCATTGCTGGACTACATCCGTCCATAATAGCTGCCTCGTCTATCTCACGTGGTAGATCATCGAAGAAACTTCTCATAAGCCAAATCACGAAGGGTACTGGAAATAATCCGTATAACAAAATCATACCTATTGCACTGTCCATCAGACGAATAGTAGAAAACCAGATGACTATTGGCATTAGAAGTGCAATTGGAGGTAGCATCCTAAAGGTTAAAAACATATAATCGCCTGAAGCTCTATATCTAGACATTGCGTATGCAGCTGTTGTCCCGATAAAAATTGAGAGAACAGTCCCAAAAGTGCTAAGGATTATGCTGTTCATAATTGCTTTAGTCGCGGTATCATGGATAATCGGATCCGTTGCTGGATTCAATACACCCCATTCACCCAAAGTCTCAGCAGGAATAAATAATTGTAGATAGTTTAGTGTAGTTGGATTATTAGGCCACCAGAGAACTACACTAGGACTCCATTCAAAGAAGGGTTTTATTGACATCGTAAACATCCAATATAACGGGAATAACGCAAAGAAAACTACGCCTAATGCAAAAGAATACCTAATAATCGAAGAGATTATTTTCTCGTAACGGGGATCCATATTGCATCATTCTCCTCTTTGGGCAGCCCTCAGTGGCTTAACTGCGTACCAAGCTACAATAATACAAGTTATGAATATTATAAGACACTGTGTCGCGGTTCTACCATATTTCAAATACTTAAAACCTGATTCGTAAAGATTCATAGTAATTGTCTGCGTTGCATATCCAGGACCGCCTTGTGTCATCATATAAGGATAATCAAAGATCTTGAGACTCTCAATAGCTCTAAGGATTAAAGCGATCATCATCGGTCTTTTCAACATTGGAATTATAACTCTCCGGAAAGTATACCACTTGGAAGCGCCCATTACATATGCTGCGTTTATCGGTTCTTGAGGAAGTGACAATAGCGCTGCAGACATGATTAGAAAAATGAATGGAGTCCATTGCCAAATATCAGCAAGCATAATCGAGATAAGAGCCCAAGTTGGATTAGTTAGGAAAGGAATTGATATACCTGCAAAAATTTGTAATAGCCCATTTACTGGACCGTTTCCAACAAACATTAAGTAGAACACATAGCCACCAGCAGCGGGAACCACCATCATAGGAACTACCGCCACCAGGGTGACGAATTTCCTTCCAATAAATTTGGCCAGAAAAACATAAGCTAATAGGAACCCAAGCAGAAATTCGATTGGAACAACTACTGCAGCTATAAAAAGTGTTCGTGCAACAGCGGCCAAGAATAGCTGGTCATTGATGGCATATACGAAAGCTATTGGACCGATGAACTGTGCTCGCCACCAATCGATAGTAATTTGTGGCACCCAATTGGTCATACCAACATACCATGCTAGCGCGAAAGGGATAATTGCTGTAAAATTCATAACTATTTGTACGGGCAAGATCAGTAGAATCTTAAACTTCTCTGGTATTCTGAACCAGCTACTTAGACCTGCCAAGCTGGATTTTCACCTTTATTGGATATGCCATTATGACCCACTATTACATGTAGATAAAGATTTGCAACATACTTATGGTCTAAAAAAATTATCACATGAATATATTTACAAGTTATTTCCGAATCATTAGATCATCCATATAGTTTTATAACTGATCTCCAACATAAGCAAAATCAGTGCAACATTATGTCTGAGCAAAATAAAGTTTCAAAGCAAAATAAAGTTTCAAGAAGGGGATTCATGAAGACGGCAGCGACAGGCATTGTGGGTCTAGCAGTTGGTGCTGGAATAGGATATAGTGCTGGATCGTCGATGGTTCCAGGAGGAGGCCCAGGCGCAACTGTTACCGTAACCGGGCCAGGATCTTCGGATTTCCCATTCAATCTGCCGAGAGAGGGATCAACAGTCGCGGAGAGAGCAATAAACGCGGCTAAGAGTTTGTTGGAGCAACACCCTGAATGGAAAGGTACAGAGCTGGTTTTGGCTTGCGTCGGAGGATACGAACCTGGTTTCAACGCCATGAAAAAAAGGTGGGAGAGTGAAACAGGTCTAAAAGTAACGGTCACAACAACACCTCTACCGGAATTCTTTGAAAAGATGATGATTGAAGCAGTTAGTAAAACTGGAAATATAGATTTGATTAACGCACAAACTATGTTTCTTTCAGACCTTGCTGAAGCAGAATTACTCTATGATTTAGGCGATGCAGCCATGTGGATAAATATAAGGGAACACGGTAGACCAGACGGATACATCTATCCGCTTGACTACTCTATACCATATTATAAAGGAAATCTTTACGGATTCCTCCAAGATGGAGACGTACAGCTTCTATACTACCGGACAGACTACTTCGAAGATCCAAAAGAGAAAGACAACTTTGAGAGCCAATATGGCTACCCTCTAGAACCTCCAAAGACGATGTTTGAATATCGAGATATATGTGAATTCTTCACCAGACCCCCAGATCTATATGGTACCGCTGAATTTAGAGAATTAACACGAAACTCATTCACTTATTATCTTTATGTTACTGCAAAGAAGTGGCCAAACTGGTACTACTTCGATGACAACATGAAACCCCAGCTGACTGTGAAAGAGTCGATTGAGGGTGCAGAATTATTTGTAGAGAACCTAAAGAATATGCCACCAAATCAGGCCGAGTTGACAGGTCTCTCATCTGTCCTAGCATTTGGTGAAGGAAAAGTAGTTCTTTGCATAGGTGCACCTTCTACTGCACGTGTAGCAGAAGACCCACAAGCAACATCTAGAGGAAAATGGAATACATATCCCATTCCCGGATATCGGATAGCTGGACCTGACGGAAAAGAGATACTTAACAGGAGAAGTGTCAACCTAGCAAGTTGGAGCATTTGTGTCAGTAATTATAGTAGAAAGAAGGAACTTGGAGTCTGCTTGGCAAGTTTCTTTGCTGATCCAGATGTACTAGTAGACGCTATGATAGCACCAGGAACATGGCACGATCCTACAAGATACTCTCATGTTGGTCCTAATGCCCCAGCAAGACTGAAAGATGTGAGAGGCCCTGTTCTGAATGCTTTCCTAGATAACGCGGAGATATTGGCTCCTATGCTTGCAGGGATTAGAGGCTCTACCGAATACAATGTCACCCTAAGTAAAAATCTACATGCGGCACAAGTTGGCTCAATGGAAGTTATAAAAGCCTTAGAAACCACAGAACAACAATGGGAAGAGACCACAGAACGCCTAGGTAGAGAACTACAGATCGAAGCATGGAAAGAAGTCAAAAAGTTCTATCCAACTATTACAATATAGCCAAGGAAGAAATCTGAAGAACTTTTCTTTTTCCCCTTTTTTTATTCAAGTACATTTCTAAGAAAACTATACCTATAACTACTACTAAGAAACGCATAGTAAATCAGATGACAATAAAAAACAATGGTACTGATGGCGCGTACGTAAATAATTAAATGATGTCATGTGTTTTATATTCGGCCATATTCAATTATTCGATATTACCGTTTAAGTAACCTTTTCGCCTGCTAGCCTCAATATCTTCTTATAATGTTTTTCAGTATCTTTCTTTATCTCTTCAAGCTCATTCTTCCATTCAGGTTTCATTAGATGTCGGAATCTTCCCTGAAGCTTGAAATATTCTTCAATTGGCAATAGTCTTCCTGGCTTCATACTCATCTTGTATATTCCATCATTAACTTCGTATATTGGAAATAATCCTGTCTGCACAACCATTTTAGCCAATTTTACTGTGTCGGTGGGATTTGAACGCCAACCGAGAGGACAGGGTGCGATAACATGTACGACTGCTGGTCCGTCAACTTCGATTGCTTTCTTCATTTTATCGATATAGTCGCTGAAGAAACCTATTGAAGCAGTTGCAGCGTAACTTATTCCGTGTGCAGCACATATCCCTATAAAGTCTTTTTTCTTGCCTCTTTTGCCCGGAATTACTTTTCCTGCTGGGCTTGTAGTTGTTGCAGCACCTCTTGGTGTTGCTCCGGAACGTTGTATTCCAGTGTTCATGTAGGCTTCATTATCATAACATAAGTAGACAATGTCGTGACCTCTCTCAAGCATGCCTGAAATAGCTTGTATGCCAATATCAAAGGTGCCACCATCACCTCCCACTGCGATTATATCGACTTTTCCTTTCCGTTTACCTTGTTCTTCTAATGATTGATATGCAGCTTCAAGACCGCTTGCCACAGCAGCTTGATTTTCAAAAAGTGCATGTACCCAAGGAATTCTCCAGGCCGTGTATGGGAAGATAGTTGTTGAAACCTCGACACAGCCGGTAGCATTAACAACTGCAATTGGTCCTCTTGCGGCTTTAAGTGCCATTCTTATAGAAATGGAGGGCCCGCATCCAGCACAGAGTCTATGTCCTGGTGCATACAATTCTTCTGTTGAAAGATTTTTTAGAACTACCATTATTCTCTCACATCCAGAAATTTAATTCTCTGTTTTACATCTCCCGTTTTTGCTGTATGAAGAGATTCTTCGAAGACTTGTTGAATTGTTGTTGTAGGTATGTCTCGTCCTCCGAGTCCATATATCATGTTGAGTACTTTGACTTCGCTATCTCTATTCTGTAAGATTGATGAAATGTCACTACAAAGTGCTCCATAGGGAGCCCCGAAACTAATTGCTCGGTCCATAACGGCTAAGACTTTCAGGTCTTTTATAATGGAGAATAATTCTTCTGTTGGGAAAGGCCTGTACATCCATAACTTTATCGCTCCAACTTTCTCACCGTTAGCTCTCAATTTCTTAGCGATAGAGCGCACGGTACCACTTGTACTTCCGAGAGAGATTATCGCAGCCTCTGCGTCATCCATCTCGTAGGCTTCAAAAAATCCATATTTTCTTCCAGTCATTTCTCCGAACTCATTACCCACGTTTTTTACTACAGGTTTTGAGCTATTGATAGCCTCCTGTTGTTGACGTTTGAATTCATAATAATACTCGGGAAGTGCCATGCCACCAATTGATATTGGGGAATCATGATCAAATTTATAGACGGGAGTTCTTGAAGGTAGGAATTTATTTATATCCTCATCAGCGAGACTCTTCATGCTCTCGGTCGAGTGTGAGATGAAAAAACCGTCAAGATTTACAGTTATTGGGAGTTGGACGTTCTTGTCTTCTGCTATTTTAAAGCTTTGAATGGTTAGATCGTAAGCTTCCTGAGCATTCTCAGCATATAATTGGATCCACCCACAGTCTCTTGAACCCATCATATCACTATGGTCACCGTGTATGTTTATTGGTGCTGATAGAGCTCTGTTGACAACAGCCATTACGATAGGGCATCTAAGTCCTGAAGCCAAATACAAGACCTCATGCATCAAAGCGAGACCTTGACTTGCAGTTGATGTGAATACTCTTGCTCCACCAAGACTTGCACCTACACAAGCTGACATCGCGGAGTGTTCTGATTCTACTGGCAGATACTTTGTGGATACTTCACCATCAGCAACATACTCACTGAATCTCTCCACAATTATTGTTTGAGGCGTGATTGGGTAGGCTGCGACAACATCTACATTGCTCTGTTTTGCTGCATATGCAACTGCTTCGTCACCAGTATATGCGCATCCTAACTGAGTGCAGACAGCTCCTCCTTCGATCGTTATGGTGCTTCCTTCACCAGAATATGGAATTATTCCTTCAATTGATGATTCTACTTTTTTACGGAACATCTTTCGATTCCTCAATCATTTCTATTGCATCTACTGGACATTCTGCTGCACATATGCCACAACCTTTGCAATGGTAGTAATCTACTTCAACACTTTCAGTGTGTTTTTTATACGGTTTGGGTACTCTTTTTATTGATACGTCCGGACAGAAAATCCAACAAATAAAACATCTTATGCATTTTTCTCCATCTATCTGGGGTTTCTTCTCGATTCTCCAGTCTCCGGTTTTATATTCGACTGATGAGCCTGGTTCGAACATTATGCCTGCAAACGGCATTTCTTTCCAACTGAGTTTCATTCTTTCACTCAGAGGTTTTTTCTGATTCATTCGGCTATAACCTCCTTGCTACCTGCCTCCAATAACTTGAGGTTTTTTTCCATTAATTGTCCGGCAAATCTTGATCTTACTGCTTCTTGTGCAGATTTCATTGAGATGATTTTGGTTGATTCAGTTAGCGCACCTAACATTACAGTATTGAATCCTCGAGAGCTTTCTAGAATCTTATGAGATATTCCTGTAGCATCAACACAGTAACCTGAAGGACCTTTAAGTCCTAATCTATTTGTGATCTCCTTGGGAGACTTTTTCGAATTCACGATCAAGCTACCATCAGATTTTAGACCCTCACTCACATTGATAATAGGTAATAATGTTTCATCTAAAACAATAACAAGATCTGGTTTGTAGATCTTGCTATGAACCTCGATAGGTTTCTCTGAAATCCTCGTGAAACCTGACATTGGCGCTCCCAATCTCTCTGGTCCGAACTCTGGAAAAGCCTGTATGTGTTTACCTTCTATCATTGCAGCCAAACCTAAAAGTCGACTCACAGTAATTACGCCTTGACCTGCTCTGCCATGCCATCTAACTTCAAACATTTAGCCCATATCCTTAGAGCGTATTCCTAGTTTCATGATAATTTGTGAAAGTGAGTTGGGAAATACGCATATAGGTTTAGTGGTTAAAACCTAGAACGTTATTCAAATTTTCAATCTTGAGACTCGAACTGGTCTTTTGGAGCTCCACATAGAGGGCAGACCCAATCATCTGGTAGTTCTTCGAAAGGTGTTCCAGCTTTTACTTCCCCATCTGTATCTCCAACATCTGGATCGTAAACGTATCCACAAAGTATACATTTGAATTTCTTGCTCAATTCCATTACGCCTCAAGTATACGGCTATCCAAAATATAACTTGAAGTTAAGTGTTGTTAAAAGAAAAAGTGCGTGTTGAATATTTTCCAAGAAATTGTCTAACTGAAAATCATCATATATAACATCTTATTGAGGTCATAGTTATGTCACCTTTGGAGATTACCGAGATAAAAAGACAGGTTGATAAAAAAATAGATCATCTAGCTCAACGTATTAGAGAGATAAGTCATACAATATATGAGAATCCAGAACTCGGTCTCTCTGAATTCAAAGCCGCTGATCTTCTTACAAAGGAACTTGAAAGTCATGGTTATGCTATTGAAAGGAATGTAGCTGGTCTGTCTACAGCATTTAAAGCATCTAAGGGTAATCTTGGAGAACCAACAGTCGGTTTGATCGCTGAGTATGATGCTTTACCGGATCTTGGCCACGCTTGTGGTCACAACATAATATCAGCAAGCGCAGTCGGAGCAGCAATGGGACTTGCTGATTTTCTTGACAATACTGGAGGGAGAGTTGTTGTTTTTGGTACACCGAATGAAGAAGGAGCCACAGCTGAAGGAGGAAAGCTGACCGATGTAGAGTCTCAGGTTAGAGGAAAAGTAAAGATGGTTGAGTCTGGTATCTTCAAAGATATAGACGCAGTTATGGAAATTCATCCATATGTTAAAACAACTCTTACCCCAGACTTTTTAGCATTAATTCCAGTCAAGATAAGTTTCACTGGAAAGCCAGCTCACGCCGCGGCCGCTCCCGAGATGGGAGTAAATGCCTTAGAGGCGATAATTCTCACTTTTAACTCAATAAATTCACTAAGACAACACCTTCGAAGCGATACTCGCATTCATGGCATAATAACTGAAGGAGGAGAAGCACCTAACATTGTTC
>JBAUBP010000156.1:0-18680 GCA_049676905.1 Bathyarchaeia archaeon | reverse complement strand
TCACCAGACCTTCAATATACCATCTTGACGTATGCACAAGATGCAATGCTTGCACCGAAAGATGTCACATGTACGTTGAGACCAGAGATCCCATTCACTCACCTGCATACAAACTCGCGCTTCTACGTAGAGTTCATAGACGATACTATACAATGGCAGGAAAAATTGTGCCAAAACTCTTCAAAGCAATGGAACTCGATGAAAATAATTTAAAAGAAATCTCAAGCGCGATGTTTGAATGCACAGGCTGTAGGAGATGTACAACCCATTGTCCGTTGGGAATTGACCCCCCCATGGCTAGTCTCAACCGGCAGATTTCTTTCTTTCAAAGCAGATAAATCACCTGAAATGCTTTCTATATTATCCAATATGGCGATTGAGAAATCCAAGAATGTCTCACAATATTCAGACCTCTATTTTCAACAGATCAAAGAACTGGAGATCCAGCTACAAAAAGAAACCAAAGATCCTAATGCAAAGATTCCGGTTAAAAACAAAGACGCAGAACTTGTGTACATCCCACTTGCAGGTGCACATACAATAATGCCGGCAGCAAAAATATTCAACGCTGCTGGTGAGAACTGGTCGTTAAGTCAATTCGATTCAACTAATTATAATTATTTTTTAGGTAACGTTGAAGCGGCTAAAGAAGTCACAGGTGAAATTATTAAGGAAGCTGAGAATCTAGGAGTCAAAACTGTAGTCATGTCAGAATGTGGCCATGGTTTCCGTATAATGAGACACCTCGCAACAAAATGGTTCAATAGAACATTACCTTTCGAAGTTAAGAGCATAGCCGAGATCATGGCACAGTATATCGAAGAGAATGCTGTTAAGTTGGATCCTTCTCGAAATCCTGGAACAGTGACATATCATGATCCTTGCCAATTAGGTAGAAATGGTGGAATTTACGAGGAGCCACGAACTATACTCAATAAAGTTGTAAATGATTTCAGAGAACTCACACCAAATAGAGAAGATAATTGGTGTTGTGGAGGCGGTGGTGGACTCGTAGCGATCCCTGAATTTAAAGAACTAAGAATGAAAACTGGAATGAAGAAAGTCGAACAGATAAGAGAGACAAAAGCCAATACCATAACTTCAATGTGTGAAAATTGCCGACTACAACTCATTGACCTGAATGATCATTACAAACTTGGACTTGAAATCACTTCTCTATCAGATCTTATGGCTAATGCTATCATTCAGTCATCTAATTCAAGGTGATGAATGATTAAAATAATAAAAGAACAAACACAAAAAAGTTATAATATATTCGTAATTTCTTTGATTATCATCTTAATTAGTCTTAGTTGGGCGATTCAATTTTCAGTTGCCCAAGAAACTCAAAACATTGATTGTACAGATTGTCATTCCAGATTGATGGAAAGACACCAGTTTCCAAATTATCCCTGCACATCATGTCACAACCAAGACATGTCAACTATCTCACTAAGAACTGGCTCGATAATTCCTTTGGAAGAATCTGGTCCCTTATGCGCCCAATGCCATAATGATATTCATAATGCTTGGAAAGAAGGAAAACATGGAATAACTGAACTCAAATGTGTTGAATGCCATGACCCTCACTCCGAAAATAAGAAATTTTCTATATCGACTTTGAAAGCGTCATCATTCTCATCAGTCCTTCAGATGATATCCGCTTCAGGAGCCTTCATCGGCATATTATTAGCCGTTCTTGCAGCAATTAAAATAAAATAACAAAAAAAGTTCTTTGTAATTCGATAACGCGCACGCATATTCGTATTATCTTTTACGAGGACTAATTTCAAAATTTTATCGATTTTCACCTAGATATTGCTTAGTTGGATAAAGTGTCTAACGAAGTCCACGTCTAAATCTATGTCTACCGGGCATCCAAATCCCCTTTTTCTTTTCTATTTTTGAAGCTCGACTATTTATGAGTCGAAGGTATATTTCGTCAGCAATTTCTTTATCCACTGCTACCTGCGAAAGACCTAATTGAAAAACATACGTTGGAAATGTCTGAATCATTTTAATACGCGTTCCTGGAAGTATTCCCATCGATATCATTCTTTGAAGTTTTTTTGAATCCTTTGTCTGAAGATAGGCTACATCGCCTTCCTGTCCAGCAATCACATCCGATAATTTTGAAATTAGTTTATGTGTCTTATGAATTTCCTCAAGACAACATTTGCCTTTTGGTATAGGTCTACCGTGTGGACAAAGACGTGGATGTCCTAAGAGAACGCAAATATTCTCATCTACACCTTTACGCAGTCCATGCTCAAATTTACATGCTGCTTCCTCCAAGAAGTCTTTTGACGCATCAATTATATCGGTCAATAATCTTTCAGCAAGGCGATGTCTTCTGATTACGTTAGTAGCCTCTTTCAGTCCTGTTGTTGTCAATTCGAGTTTACCCGCTTCAAGATTGACCAGTTTAAGACTCTGTAACTCCTTGAGCCCAGCATCATTCTCCGTCAAGTCAAGCTTTTTTAAGGTGCAGATTTCTTCATTTTCTTTACCAGTTATCCATAATCTCTCTAGAAGCTCTTCGGATTCATCACTTAGATCTGTCAACTTGTACTTCTCCTGAATTTTTTAAGAAACTTCAATAGTCTCGATTCAGCTGCAATCTCGAAACCACAATTGGGACATTTAATAAAATTACAGGAGCCTGACATAATTGTAGGGCAATTTTTACAGGCCGCTGTCGCTTCACTTTGATCGAATTCATATCCACACAAAGTGCATTTCAAATTACAATACCTACCAAATTTAACAAGCTATTTAGTAAAAACCCAACCAAGAAAGCGAATGGGAAAATGAATAAAGCCATTGCAGCTGCAATTTTTATGCCTCTCTCTTTAATATTCATTGAAAGTTGTGCGATACATGGAAGAAAGAGCGTCAGGGTAACAGCGGCTACCAACATAGAATTTCCAGAGAGAACACCACTCCTATGGAGATCGAATAGACCAGCAGCGCCATAATCTCTTCTAAAAAATCCAAATAAGAACGTTACAGATGTCTCTGCAGGCAAACCTATCCATTGAACTGGATAACTAAGCAACATTACCGCTAGATCAAAAACTCCTAAGATCTGGCCTATCCATATGACTACACTAGCAAGAATGAAAATCGGGAAGACCTCAATGAAGTACCATTCCATTCGCGTGTAGGTCTTTACCAGCACATTATTCAGTTTAGGAATTCGGATTGGCGGTAATTCTATGAAAAAACTTGGAGGTTCCCCTGTTACAACTTTTGAGGTTAGAAACCCTATTAGTAAAAAAACTAGGATGATAGTTGTCGCCCAGATCAACATAGCAATTGGATTTCCTGAAAGTATTGCAAATATGACTCCGAGCTGTGCTGAGCAGGGTATTGCAAGAGCTAGAAGCAAAGTCGCGATTATACGTTCTTTATTAGTTTCTAATGTTCGAGTTACAATCGTAGCCATAGTATCGCATCCAAATCCAAGCGTCATAGGGATAACAGCTCTACCACTTAATCCAATTTTCTTAAATGCTCTATCCATCAACAATGCTAGTCTAGGAAGATATCCAGTATCTTCAAGAAAAGCAAAGACAAAGAAAAATAATGTTACAATCGGTAATATTATGGAAATAGCATATCGAATACCTAAAGTAATTATTCCGTAATCGCCTATGAAGAGTTCTTGAAGAATCTTGAAAGGAATAATATTAACAACTATTGATGTTGCTAGTGGGATGACTATTTTACCAAAAATTTCTTCCTCAAGAAACTCTACAATTAATTGAGCGCCCAAAACTCCAACAAATTGGTATATTCCAAAGTAAAGTACTAAAAATAGGATAGGAAAGCCGGTGATCGGGTTAATCATGGCATTACTTATTTTTTCTGATAAGGAAGGTTTGGTTAATTTAGAAGATATTATGACGCTATTGGTGATCTTTGCGCAGGCTTGTCTTCTCCTGAGAGCTATAACATAGTTTAAAGGGTAACTATATCTCACTTCTGCTTTTACGATCACTTCACATAGTTTAGTGTAATTTTCTGGTTCACTTTCTCGGATTAGTTCATGGATCTCAGCATCTCTTTGAAGAAGTAATAATGCGATGGATCTCTTCGATAATCCATAATTCTTCGAGATTGATTCTTCCAAAGTTTTAATAAAAGATTCCAAAGGCTCGCCATATTGCACCCTCAGACTTTTTCTAACGTTATTTTTAGGTTTCACAGAAGATGAGATTTCTTCGCGAAGTTTATCCATTCCTTGCCCTGTAACTGCAATAGTCTTTATAACTCGGATTCCAAGTTTGTCCTCGAGAAATTTCGAATCAATTTTTAAGCCAGCTTTTTCCGCTTCATCGTACATGTTTAGAATTAAGATTATTCTCAAATTGGCTTCAATTAGCTGTAGTGTTAAAGCAAGCATTTTCTGTAAATTTTTTGAATCAACAACATTGAGAAGAATATCTGGATTCTCTTTTAGTAATATTTTTCTGGCAACACTTTCATCTTCACTTATGGATGCCAGAGAATACATTCCTGGAGTGTCAATTACTTCATATTGAATATCTCCAATTCTTGCTGTCCCTCTTGAGACTTCTACTGTTGTACCCGGATAGTTGGAAACAATTACATAGCTTCTCGTTAGAGAATTAAAAATTACACTTTTACCAACATTTGGAGACCCTACAATAAAGATCTTCGGATGATTATAATTTGAATTGGAAATATTTTTTTTGTTTAAATGAGAGACTCGTGAAATTAGGGTCATCTAAATCTATGATATATACCTAAATCGGTTGATTTAAACAACCTTCCAAAAAAAGTAGGAACAAACAAGGGATCCCCCAACATATTTAGGAAAAAAACCATTAACCTAATGTCTTGGATAATCTCACTTTGCTTTCGCAATATTTCTTGAACGCAATGCTCCATTTCTTTAAAAATTTTGGATTATCCTGAGCATTCTCGATAAAATCTACAAATTTTGAAAATTGCAATATCGTCCTAGGTTGAAGTCTGTGTTCAAGAACATGAGCATCCTTAAGCGCAATGTTTTTGGGCACTAAGATTATCTCGAGAAATTTCTTAAAAGTTTCATGTCTTTTCTCTATTACTTCTGCCATCTCCTTACCTTTAGTTGTAAGCATCACACCACCATACTTTTCATATCTTACAAGCTGTAGCTTGTCCAATTTTCTTACCATTTCGACCGCACTCGAAGGCTTAACGGCAAGATGGTTAGCAATATCACGTATACGTGCAAAACCTTTCTGTTGAGTAATTTCGTAGACGCCTCTCAGATAATCCTCACCCTTACCCGTTATTTCCATGTTCATAAGATCATCCTCAAAGAGTTAGGTAATCCTAATTTTATCATTAGCGTGCCTTTAAAGAATTTCGTATTACTCTTTAAAAAAAAGAATAATTCTACAGAGAAATCGAATCTCGAATCAAAGAATCAGAAAAAAGATAGTTAATCATATCTCAAAATTACACGCTAATAGCATATCCAAAAATGTTGTTTAACTAAATCACAATCATTTTTAATAGATAACCGATCAGGTAAGCTACAGTTGCAGCGATACCTCCAATAAGCAGCATCTCAATCCCGCTCTTAATCCAATTTGTTTTTGTGATTTTGACTCTCAAGGCACCTACAACAAATAGGCTTGCTGCGGTGGTGATCGCTGATAGTGCGAATACATTTGAAATCATTGTTGTGTAAGAAAGAATGAAAAATATCAAGGGCATGGAACCTGCAACTAGAAACGATAAGAATGTTGTAGACGCACTTTTCCATGGGGAAACATTTTCAGTAGGGAGAATACCAAGTTCCTCAGTCATCATGATATCAACCCAAACCTTCTTGTTTGAAGTGATGATTTCAGTTAACTTATCTGCCATGTGAGAGGCCAGTCCTTTCCTTCTGAAAATCTGGCGCACTTCCTCTCTTTCAGCAGCAGGTATATGTTCTACTTCCCATGTCTCCCTCTGTTTTTCTTTCCTAAAGTATTCAATTTCTGATTTTGCGCCCAGATAATTTCCTGCAGCCATCGAAAAGCCATCCGCCAGAAGATTGGCAATACCAAGAATCAGAATGATTGGTGTAGAAAGCAAGGCTCCTGTCGCGCCTGCAACAATAGCGAAAGTAGTTACAATTCCGTCACTCGCCCCATATATGATATCTCCAATATACCGCCCCCTTGCAACATCATGCCATGGCTCGGCTTCGATCGATTTTTGTTCATGAGCTTCTTGGATTCTTTTATCATCTTTTTTTTCGTACGCCTTCCTGGCTTTATCCAATCGCGACATGACATCTTCCCCTATCTGATTCAATATATTCTTTGGATCTGTTATTCAAGGTATTAGGACTAATTTTTCTGTAGCATAAATACAAACTCTTTGAATTCAATTATTAGTTCTAAGCACGTTTCATTTTTTTTAATATCCGATATCATCTTTACAACTTCTTTTCTACTATTGGACTTTCTTTTTTCGACTCTCTAATCAGTGTCAATGATAGTATGAAAGCAATTAATGGAAATATAGAAAGAATTTGAAATGTTACTTTGAGATTAAAAATCTCTGATGTGATTCCAGCTACTATTGGTCCAATTACGCCGCCAAGATTCATTGATGTAAAGACTAAGCCCATCATACTTCCAAGTTTTTCTGGTGGTGAAATATCTGCAACGAAAGCGTTACTTGCCACTAGTAGACATGCCCAAGAGAAAGCTACAGCTAATTCAATTCCAAGCACTTCAAGCGGATTAGTTACTATCGAAAGTAGGAATGTGGCCAGAAATGTTGCAAACATTCCTAAACTTAGAATTTGCTTTCTACCAATTCTGTCTGACAACCAGCCCATTGAAGGCATCAAAACTATTTGAACAGCAAAATTGAAAGCTATGATTAATCCGATTAGTGAGTTATCAGCACCAAGATTCGTCAAATAGATTGGAAGAAAAGAGGTCACTCCTCTAAAACCTGCATTTCTAAAGAAAATACCTACACATAAAAGTAAAAGACCACTCGTTATAAGATATTCTCTTCGCATGGAAGATAGATTGAAATTTATTCTTTTCCCAGACCTTGAATTAGATCTGAAAATATTTTTTTTGTCAAGCCTCAGACTCGTCATTGAAGATAAAGTTCCGACAACAAGTATGAGTGCAGACATTGTGAAGACACTTGATAATCCAAATTTGTCTGCAATCTGCCCTCCGATTAAACATCCAACACCCATGCCTCCTGCAATGAAAGCATTGAATATTCCGATGTTTCTACCGAGCGTTGGTCGTGAAGATGACTGAGCTATGACCGCGACTGAGGTGGGTCGATATGCAGAGTCTGCAGCTGCTAAAAGTCCCGCTAAAATTAGTAGTTGAGGGTAAGTTGTGCTTATTCCTATCAACCAATAGATAACTGCAGATCCGGCCAGACCGATTACAATAATTATGTTTCTAAGCCCACCAATGTCTGAAAGGCTTCCAATAGTAACCATCATTATTGTTGCAACAATGAAATACATCCCCATTATGAATCCAATTTCAGCCATTCCTATCCCTAATGATCTTGCAAATAACGGAACAAATGTTACTGTAGCAAGAAATCCAATATTTGCACAAAACACTCCAAAACTGAGACCGACGAAAACCATTCTCAATAGATAATCACACGCAAGAGGATTGCGAAAACTAATCCATTAACTCACATATAACTTGCTACAAAAAAAACAGATAATGAAAACAATTGACCGCGATGCATAGATAGTTGGGTAAATACCGTTTTCCAAAAAGTTAAAGCCATGTAAAACTTACAACCAAATATTGGTGAACAGTTTTGATGCGAAATGGAAACAACATAAGTAATATTCAGAATGATAATGACAAAGAAAAAGAGAGTTATCTTGATCTCCATTTGTTAGGGAAAGTCGTTACTTATGCAATAATTGTTCTATTAGTCTTAGGATTGGCGTTCTTGGCAGGAATAGTGTTCTGGATCCTCCGACATATTTTTGGAATATGAAGTAGTGGCCAGACTTTTTTTAATCCATAAAGTCTTCTGCCTTTTGTATGTCAGACGGTAAACCCTTTCTCTTTCTGATATCTTGAATTACTTGTCCTATCATTGAGGCTGGAACAGAAGCCCATCTCGCGAATTCCAGACCCCAGAAGGCTCGGCCCGCTGTTGCACCTCTAAGAGCCTCAGATAGATCGAAAGTCTCAGCTGTGGGTATCTCACCAACGATATGGACTAGGTTTCCTTTCTGGTCTACAGAAACAATCTTACCTCTCTTTTGACTAATCACACTGGTAACAGCGCCTAAGAGATCTGGAACTACTTTGGCAGTAATTCTTTGAATAGGTTCCATTAAAGTGGGTTCAGCCGATAGAAAAGCAGTAAAGAATGCTCGCCGCGTCATTGGCATTACTTGAGCAGGCCCTCTATGAACAGGATCTTCATGCAGCTTAATGTCTGTAATTCTCGCCTTAACCCCTCTAATCTGTTCATAAGCTAAAGGACCCTCTTTTATTCCCCATCTATAGCCGGCGACAACCATATCTTTGACATCTTGTAGGAACTGCGTACCTTTGGTAACTTCAGTCAGCATATTGCAACTCTCATCGACACTCCACACACCTTTAGCTTCTCCTGGTACCCATCCCTGCTCTCTTAATACCTTCGCCATCGCCGATTTGTCCATATATTCGCCAATCTTACCAGTCCTTATCATATCAATAACTTCATCAGTGAGAGGTTCCATTTCCATGAAAATCCTGCTATGTTTGTTTGGAGATTTACCCTCAAATGGTCCAACCGCTTTTTTGACGCTCTCTCTATACATAACAATTGGTTTCGACATGGTAATCTTGAGACCAGTTTTCTCAATCAATGTTGTCGCAATCTCTAGGTGCAATGTACCCATTCCGGCTATCAGATACTCTCCAGACTCTTCATTGATGGTAGTAACCAGATTTGGATCCTCAATCGATAGCTTTCTTAGCGTATCTACAAGCTTGGGAAGATCTCTGCTAAACTTTGGCTCAACAGCAAGCGTAACGACAGGTTCAGTAACATATTTGGCAGCCTCAAATGGCGCCGTATCCTTTTCCGTTGATATAGTTTCACCAGCTCGTGCATCATCAAGTCCAAGCAAAGCTGGAATGTTTCCAGCAGTAAGCTTTCCGACAATTTCTCTATAGGGACCCATATAGATACAGACTTGCTGAATTCTAGAATCTGTCTTGGCTCCAATCAATTGAACAGTATTACCCTCACTTAATGTTCCGGAGAATAAACGTCCGGTGGCGACAACTCCTGCCTGTGGATCGACAACAATATTTGATACCGACATCACGGCCGGTCCATTATCGTCACAATTAATCATAGCTTGCCCTATCTCGCTATTGATATCACCTTTCCATACTCTTTCAACTCTATACTTCTGTGCAATATGCGGTGCAGGGATAGCCTCCACGGCCATATTCAATATAGCCTCATTAAGTAGGGCTTTCTCCCTTAGATCATCCACTTTATTCTCTAAGTATGCATTGACAACATCTTGGAATTTGACTCCCTTGGTTTCAGAAATTTCAGCTGTGAATCCCCAACGATCTTTTGCGGAACCCAAAGCAACAGTGTTAGTTGCAAAATTCACTTTCCATTTGCTTTTAAACTGTGGCTCGGCATATGTTTCAATTAATTGATTGAAATCTCTGATTATTCTTGCAATGCGTTCCTGTATCTGTTCTGAATTTAACTTTAGTTCCTTGATAAGCCGATCTATCTTGTTGATGTAAAGAACCGGCCTGACTCTCTCCTCAAGCGCTTGTTTTGTGACGGTTTCAGTCTGCACCATAACTTCTTCAACTGCGTCAACGACTACAACAGCTCCATCTATTGCTCTGAGAGATCTAGTGACTCTACCTGAGAAATCTACGTGACCTGGCGTATCGATTAAATTGATTACGTATGAAACGTCTTTTCGTTCATGCAACAGACTTACGTTGGCAGCTTTAATGGTCATCTGTCTTTTTTGCTCTTCCTCCATATAGTCGAGTGCCAAGGCACTTCCAGCCAGTGAGGGAGAAAGAAGCCCAGAAGATGCCAATAGTGAATCAGACATCGTTGTCTTTCCATGATCAACATGAGCAATAATACCAATATATTCCGGACTAGACAGAATTTTAGCTAGATCTTTCGGATTTGGTCTTTATTCTCAATTATCTTCAATATTTCTGAAGTTGTTTTATATCGAGGCAAATTTATTTCCTCCAGTCCCATTTCTGATAAGGGCTAGCACCAAGGGTAGCGTTAACTTTTAAAGTTGACTATTTTTGTTATCTGTTCATTTCGTTTCGGCTGTGTGCTTACCAGCTAACGAATACATGTTATCTAAGTTTTAATCTAGTCGTTTACCAACAATCGTTTCAGGTTCTGTAAATCTACCACGATTAGTAATCGTTTGAATAGTAACTTTGTCTTCTTCGAACGTGAATTCCGATTCGATATAAATTGTCTCTCCAACAATCTCACTGATAAAGACGAATGTACTTTCATTGCGCCAATATCCTTTTGACACTAGAATACCAAGTTGGCCGAAATCCTTGAATCTATAAACGTTATCCATACCAATTGGTATATCTCCTAAGAAAATGCCTCCAAAAGAAATGTCAGATACGACTTCTTTCCCATTAAATGTTAATGAAAAAAATTGCAAATCTGCACTGTTAGGATCCAAGAAATAGGTCTTCCCGGATATGATTTGAGCCATCTCTGGCAGTGGTGGTACTGGTTCTGGTTCCGGCGCTTGTTTCATTTTATTCGTCATAGAGGTAAGTTTCGCTACGCTTTCGGGATTATCAGGCAGTGAGTCATCTGACACAGCTACGGGTATTATGAAATTTTTAGTCATATTTAGGGGAGTATAGAAATCACTGCCAATCAAGTTACTAGTAAAAACCACCACCATATTTTTTTCAGGTACGATGATAATGTATTGTCCTCCCGCTCCAAATGCCATGTAGATGCCAGAGTCATCAATCCACCACTGATACCCATAATAATCGTGAAGTGTTGCACCGATGTGTTTACGCGTTGATACATCTACCCATTCTGAAGGTATTACTTGTTCACCATCCCAAACACCCTTGTTTAAACAGAGATGTCCGATCTTCGCCATGTCATGAGGCCGCATACGCAATTCACCCCAACCAAGTGTAATACCTTGAGGATTAGATGACCATTCCACATCAGAGATGCCGAGAGGACCAAAAAGGTGTTCATGGGCAAAATCTAGAGTGTTCATTTCAGTATTCTGTTGAATGATTGCTGAAAGAAGAAATGAAGCCCCATTACAGTATTCGAAACGAGTTCCAGGTTCTTCTACCATCGGAATATCAATCATAAACTGAATCCAATCATCACTTTCCATCATCTGGTTGAGGCCACTCCATAGATACATATATGAATCCTGACATTCCAGCCCTGAGGTCATAGTCAATAGATGTTCAAGAGTCATTGCTTTTTTGTTTGCATCAAGATTAGCAGCAGTTCGTTCAGGGAAAAAATCTATGACTGGTTGATCTACACTATCGATGTATCCTTCACTAATGGCAATGCCCACCAGTGCAGAAGTGACGCTCTTAGTGCAGGAATGTGTGATATGTCTTCTGTCTTGGCTGAATGTCTAAAAATAGACATCTGCCACCATATACCCATTACGTATAACATGAACGCTATGAATATTGTAGTCTTGTTCTTGAATAGTGGTCAGCATTTTAACTAACTGTTCTGAGTCCATCCCCTGTTGTTCAGGAGTTGAGACTTTCCAACCTTCTGTGGGCCAATACTCTGTAGATGTTGTGGTTTCTTTAGGTGTCACTGTTGGAGAAGGGGCAGTTGGTGTTGAAGTTGATGTAGGTGTTTCAGATGGCGTGTAAGGTTGTTGAATGAAGTAGAATCCGCCAATCACCAACACCAAGATAATAGCTGCCACTGCCATAATTGACTTTGAGACCATAACGCCTCAAAATATATTATTAATCAATCGTTATAATTAAGAATTGGCGATGTGAAAGAAATAAAGCAGAGTGGAGGATCATTCTTTCTTGTAGAGGATTCCGATACGATGAACGACGTCAGAGATATATTTGAGGCTAAATTCAAACGAAAAGGTAAACCTCACAGAAGACAATAGTGAGGAAATGGATAGAATCCAACATGGACATCGCCGTTCTCTTCAGTGGAGGAAAAGATAGCTGTTATACAATTATGAAGTCAATTGAAGCAAATCTAAATGTCAAAGTCTTACTAACTCTTCATCCTAAAAGTGAGGACTCTTGGTTGTTTCATCATCCCTGTATTAGATGGACCAAACTACAGGCTGAAGCAATGAATCTGCAGATAGCCACATACAATATTGAATCAGAAGGAGAAGATGAAAAATACGAGTTAAGCAACATCTTCAAGATATCAAGAATAAGTTTGGAATTGAAGGGATTGCTGCTGGCGCCCTTGCAAGTCAGTATCAGAGAAGAAGAATTGATGATATCGCTAATGATTTAGGACTTAAAATTTATACACCATTATGGGGTCTGGATCCTTCGAAACTACTCCTTGATCAACTTGAGTCAGGACTTGAAATAATCATAGTCGGCACAGCAGCTCTTGGTCTAGACTCAAGCTGGCTTGGTAGAAGAATTGACAAAAATCTTGCTCAAGAATTAGATCACCTCAAAGAAAAACATGGAGTAAATCCAGCTGGTGAAGGGGGAGAATATGAAACATTTGTTCTTGATGGCCCTCTCTTCCAAAAAAAGATCACAGTCAAGAGATATCATAAAACTTGGAAAGGAGACAGAGGCCGATTAGAAATCGACGATGCTGAACTCAAAGAGAAAAAAGGAAAGAACAATTCTATTCTATTGTAGCGTGCTTTCTACGAAGCTCGCCTTCACTTTTACCCAGTCTTTTTATTAGTTCCGCAACCAAACTGTCAAAGAAGATCATAGCGCTCAATTCGAATATCGTTCCAAGCGGTGCTAAAGGTTCATGAACTCCTGTTAGTTGGCGTAGGAAATAGTCTTTCTCTTTCGCAATTTTTGTTCTACCTCTGATTTGGACTACATGATCAGCTATTTTTCCAAGGTCAGAGTTCGGATGTGAAGTAACTGCTATGATTCGAGCTCCAACTTCTTTTCCTATCTCAGCTGCAGTTACTGCTAGCTTTGTAGTTCCGGATCCTGAAATCGCAATTATCAAATCTCCATGACCAATAGCTGGCGTGATTGTCTCACCCATCACATAAACATCAAAATCAAGATGCATCAGCCGCATCGCAAAGGCTTTACCTATAAGACCACTTCGACCGACACCAATTATGAGAATGTGTTTGTATTTTGCCCAAAGTAACATATTGATCATGTTTTCAACTTGCCTATGTGAAATCTTTGAGAGGGTATTCTCTACACCTTTAGTAATTTGGTACCAAGCTTGAGTGAAGGTTTTGACCGCCATTTTTCCCCAAAGCCTCTATCTATGACTAAACATCGAACTTTTTATAATTACGGTTTGGAATTTTAGAGCTTCAATTGTTCGGATTTCCTGTCTAACCCATCATAGATAGTATCGAGTACAGACGTGATTTTCGCAGTCTTCGCTCGCCCTAATCCCCCTCTTGTATTGAGTTCTGACTCTGTAGCCAAGAAAACTTTTCTAGGGGTTCCAAATCGGTTCAAAAGTTTTTGCGCCAAACGAGCTCCTATCCCCGGCAACCCCTGAAGCAGAACAATTTGACCTTCACGAATTTGGCCATATTTTGGCTTCTTTACTATTACTGGTGGTCGAGAACGAACCTCAGGAGGACGCTTGGCAAGAATCCA
Organism: Bathyarchaeia archaeon; assembly: GCA_049676905.1. Taxonomy (GTDB): domain Archaea; phylum Thermoproteota; class Bathyarchaeia; order 40CM-2-53-6; family RBG-13-38-9; genus RBG-13-38-9. Next base: position 4,806 of record JBAUBP010000156.1, on the reverse strand, counting down.
AATAAGCTCAGCCGTCTCCGCAGGATCTCTAGTAAAAAATGGGCGTATTCCATAACCAAAAGATAGGGTGATCAAAGCACCCCAAAACACTTTTGGATTTTTCATCTTTTCTAATACTGAATTAAGATTACCTTCAACGATTATTATTGTGAATCGATATGCTTGTCCTAATCTGTAGGCCTGATCAAAAAGTCTTCCCGAATATAGCGATGAAATGAAATCTCGAACAGTTTTTCTCTCTACAGCATACTCTCCAGCAATATAGTCCCCCTCCTCAAGCAGGCGATAATCCAGGGTCAAGCCAAGCTTCTTAAGACATGTGGGGACATTTGGTCTCTCCCGTTCATCGACAACTACCCTTACCAAGACCCATCAACCATAATCTTACTCAATTCACTTCGAAATATAGATCACTAGAATCCAACCTATATAGCGCCAATAAAGATATTATATATTAAGAAATTTTTATCTGCTTAATAATTCAAAGAAGACATGCTATAGATATCTTAACCCTGGGGGTGTCTGAATTTATTTCAGAAAATTCCTTACAAGCTTCAATCTGGACCGAAAAACCGATTCCATAATCTTCTTGGCTAAATCTTCTTTACTTTTCAATGGACCTTCAGCCTTTTCAATATCAATAGCATAGGAATTGTCGCTTTCAATTAAGAAGGAAACTGTAAGCAGTTCCTTTCCGATATTAGATTTTTGAGCCCATTCAGATTCAATATTCTTTAGCCGCTTCCGCGTCAAGACGTCTAAATCTTTGGATTCTTCCATTTGCGTATAGAATATCTTCAGATTTCTTGGCTGGATATGAATTAATACAAATTCTAAAAATTCCTCCACTTTACCTAACTTAGAGAGGAAAACAAGGAAAGTTCTCACCATCTCTTCCGTTGGAGTAATTATTCCTTTTTTCAGCAAATTCGATCTGTCCGAAGTTTCACCTTGATTAACCGTCTTTAGCCTCATATAACCATCAAATGTGAATCCTTGACTAGCAAAATCCTTAGCATATTTTCTAATTGCATTAATCTTAGTTTTATTAACCAATGCATCATCTGTGAAAGCGAATTCTACCTCGCCTTCTGAACCTTCAGATGCCAAACTTGAAGCTGCTAAAATCTTATCAGCAAAACTGGATGTATCAAATTTATTCACGGGTATAGTCCGCCTTGTCCAAAGTATTGCAGTAATGTGATATTAATTCCAATATATCTGTATTATACAGGATTAAGTAGCATACACTGAATAAATGATTTCAATGTAATGGATTTACATACTATCACCTTTACCCTAATGTTGCGAATATCACTCGATGTTAATGTAAAAATTTACTAACCAATAATCTAATTTCTCTAAGAAGACAATAGTATTTCTGGATGCACCAAAGTTAATTGTCCGAAGGCACCTTCGATGGACCCTATCCTAAATGTTCCTCTATTCCTTTTCTCAGTCGTAATAATATCCCTCTCAGGTGTGATGATGCCTGGACCTTTAATGGCTGTTACTATAGCAAAGGGAAGAAAAAGCGGAAACGCGGGTGCTTTGATAGCTCTTGGTCATGGAATCATAGAGATCCCCTTGATGGTCTTAATCTATTTGGGTTTTGCACAATTTTTTACTGATGAAATAGTGAGAAGACTCATCGGATTGATTGGCGGTTTGATGCTTGGCTACATGGGAATTCAGATGTTCAAGACAAGAGATCATATAGGATTAGAGGAAAATGATACTGGATTTAACTCAATAATATCAGGAATTATTACAACTAGTGCAAATCCTTACTTTTTCCTTTGGTGGGCTACAATTGGATCAGCGTTAGTCCTTAATTCAACCATATTTGGGCTTACAGGATTTCTATTATTCGCGGTTGTTCACTGGTCTTGCGATTTTTCCTGGGATCTCTTTTTATCAAAAGCAGTTTATCGATCTCGAGGTTTCTGGGATAGGAGAATACATAGGATCGTGTTTGGAGTGTGTTCATCTATCCTAATATTTTTTGGTTTCTGGTTTATCTATTCAGCTATGAGTTAAGCTGAGAACCAGTCATTAATCATATAAAGGCATCAATGTCTCAAATTTTATTCGCAAATTCTTTCAAAGATAAGAGTGTTATATCAAGATTGAAAACAAGAGTTGTATTAAATTGGAAATTATTGAATACCTTGATCAACCTAAATTTGAATTTGTGTCAGACGTTTTAGGACGTGTATTGATCACTGGAAAAAACATGACTTTCTTCATAGTTGAAATTCCATTTGGCAAAAAAGTTCCGTTACATAATCATCCCCACGAGCAAATGGGGATCTGTCTAGCAGGCGAAGCTGAATTCTCAAATGGGATAGAGAAGAGACTAGTTCGGAAAGGAATGGTCTATAGATTTGAATCGAACGAGAAGCATGAAGTCAGAACATTAAGCGCTGAGAGTTCAATGTTCCTTGATGTATTCAGTCCACCAAGATCGGAATATATCTCCATGCAGAAACGTTTCGAATCTGTAAATCATTAAACCTAGGTCTAGATCTCGAAGATGTAACATGCTGAAAGATCTGACTTAGGACCCCGCTGCATGCGATGTAAAGAGGGAATATCAGTTATGTCTCATACAATAATTAGATGGTTATGGATTATTGCAGGCAGTATTTCACTAACACTCGGCATCATTGGAATTTTCCTTCCACTTTTACCTACAACACCGTTTCTACTTTTAACAGCTGCATGTTATGCAAGAGGTTCGAGCAGACTTCATAATTGGCTTCTCAATAACAAATTGTTTGGAAAATACATTAGAAATTATCGAGAAGGGAAAGGTATTCCAGCACGGTCAAAGGTTTTAGCACTTACATTGTTATGGTTGACAATAGGATATTCAATATTCTATGTAATTCCCATATTAATAGTGAAAATAATTTTGCTGACTATAGCTATCTTAGTGAGCATATACATTATGTCACTGCCAACCTTGAGAACAACATGCTAGCTATTAGAATTTATAGAACTTTTACACATCATTCAATTACTGTAACGTATGCAAGTGTGAATGAAAAGAAGTTGACTATCGAAAGGATCGAAATTAGCGTGTACAAACAAATACAGCAAGCGTGTACTAGTAAAAAAGTGTGGGTGATGGGATTCGCGCACCAATTTACCTGTATTATGTTGTAGCGCGCCCTAATGATCAGATAATCATTGCGATTTGCTTTTTAAATTTCAATCCCAAAATTTCCAAATTGGCGGCATTGTTATATTATTATCAAAATTAGGTAGAGAGATTGAAATTTGAATATATACGCCGATAAGTAAAGCAAGAAACACTATAGCAGCTACCAAATAATCTGATTGTTTCATCTTCAAAACTGTTAAGGATTCACGTTTCGGTGTAACTCCGAAAGCTCTTGATTCTAGAGCCTCAGCCAACTCTGTACTTCTTCTTATAGCAGAAACAATCAACGGAATAAGAATTGGAATGTATTTTCTAACTCGATTAACTATTCCTCCTTTGTCCAATTCTAATCCTCGTGATCTTTGAGCATCAATAATAGTCTGTGCTTCTAATGCAACTGTCGGTACTAGCCTTACCGCGGTTGTAAATGTGAAACTCAACATGTAGGGTAAGCCCATTTTTTCCAGTGCTAAACCTAGATCATCTGGGGAGGTAGTCATGAAAAATAAGGAGAAAGCTGACATTAAAACGAGAAATCGTAAAGTCATTGTGAGTGAAAACACCAAGGTTGACCCTGTGATAAAATTCATAATAAATATCAAAGATGCCAACATGGCTCCTGCTTTGATAGAATTTAACCAGCGGTGAAATGATTTTGCCACGTATATGATGGGTATTTGAACCAAGAAGAGTGCTAATAGAACTAGAATATTCATAGAAAGTAGAGACATAATAAATATCGTCAGTGCGATGAGAAACTTTGGTCGAGGATCCATTCTATGTACTGGAGTAGTCATATGAGTGAATTTGAATCCTTCAAATAATTTCAGAGACAATTCTTCAGCTTCCCTTCAAGAATCGTTTTTGCCTGATAGAGATCCATTATCTTCGGATCAAAATTGAGATCTCCTAAAGAAGACATGAGGAGACTTATTTGAGGAGACATCAGTGAAGCTTTGTCAATGAGATCTTTATTTGAGAAGATCGAATCATAACATCCATCAGCTAAGACTGAACCCTTTGAAAGAAGGACTACTCTAGGTTTACAATCGACAACAAACTCTATGTCATGAGTCACAATTATGACAGTTCTACCTTGAGAATTCATCTGCACTATGAAATTTCTAAGCTTATCTTTCTGATGATAATCTTGACCTATTGTAGGCTCATCTAAAATGACATGTTTAGGGTCAGAAACTAGAACTGAGGCTAATGCAACTCTTTTCCTTTCTCCTCCACTTAACATAAAGGGGGAAGTATCCGAGTAGGAGCTGAGATCTAAAGTTTCAAGAATGAAGTTTACTCTCTTACTTATTATCTCCTCCGAGTAGCCAAAGTTCCTCATCGAAAATGAGACTTCTTGAAAAACCGTCTCAGAGAAAAGTTGATGATCAGGGTTCTGAAATACAAGACCTACATTTCTTGATATTGATGCTACTGTCGAATCTTGGGTTGAATTCCCATCGACTAGGACCTCGCCTTTATTCGGTTTCAGTAGTCCGTTGAAATGCTTAACGAGTGTGGTCTTACCAGCCCCATTCTCCCCCATGACAGCTATAAATTCTCCATCATGGATCTTTAAGTCAACATTGCTTAATACTTCCTTACGATCATAGCTGAAATGGAGACCTTTGACC
>JBAUBP010000155.1:0-3425 GCA_049676905.1 Bathyarchaeia archaeon | reverse complement strand
AAAATATAATCATTATGAAAATTAAAGGTGTCCCCCTTTGAATCGACAAAGAATACAAGGTTTTTTTGATAAATGTACAAGCTGTAGAATATGTGAGCTTGTTTGTTCATCTGTTAAATTAGATGAATATAGACCGAGATATGCAGCAATTCAAATTTTAATGAAAAATGAGGGGCTAACATGTATCCCTTCGACATGTGTTCAATGTGAAGATCCACATTGTATGAAAAACTGTATCTATGATGCGATTCAGCCGGATGAAATAAGTCAGTTTTCCTCGTATAAAAAGGACCTTAATACAAAACTCAAAGATGGAGAAAGATTTGCTAGTGTCACCTGCAGGTGGAGGATAAGAAAATAATACATTATAAATTCGCTAAAAATTATTACAATCATTAAATATATTTACCATATTTTCTTGCTTCGTCAACCATTATTTGGATATTCTCTGTTTTCACATTGCTATGAAGCGAATTACTGTCTGAAAGTATGAATCCTCCACCTTCGGCAGCTGCGCTTATGCAACGTCTTACATCCTGTCTAACCTCTGACTCAGAACCATAGGGTAAAACATGTACACAATCAACATTTCCTCGTAGAAAGATCTTATTATCGTATTGTTGTTTTACTTGAGCAAGATCCATTACACTAGGCTCAATAGGATGTAATCCATCGATTCCCAAATCTATTAGATCATTCATTATAGGTGAAAGATTTCCATCAGAATGTTTCATGACAGGGATTTTATGTGAATCGCATTCTTGAATGAATTTCTCTATATATGGAAAGAAAAATTCTTTTAGAATTTTTGGAGAAAATATTGGTCCTTTAGAGTCTGCTAAGTCGTCTCCTTCAACTATTATGTCCACGCCTGCTTCGATAAATCTTTTAACTATTTTTATCTGGTAATTGAATACTTTTTCAATTAGACTTTTTGCAAATCTTGGTTCTCTATAAATGTCAATAACAAGTTTATCTATTCCCCCCCTCATCTCAAAAGGACCTGTAACTACTGAGTGGCACATTGCAACTACTGGATATTCATTATCAGCCTGTTTTATAGTCTCTTCAACCATGTCGAAATTTATTTCTTCTGGATTTGGAAATTCAAAATTATCTAAATCCTCTGGAGACTTTATTTTTCCGTCTACCCAATATGTAGTCTTGACATCTTTCTTTATTCTGTAAATTTTTCCCAAATGATCAGCATAACTGTTTTCGTCAATAAATTGAGGTTTAAAACCCTCTGGATATAGATGCCAATCATTTACCATCAAAGAATCAAAGTCAAATTTCATAGAAGCTTCATTGATTAACCTTTGATTATGTTTTATAATGTGGTTCATATCTAAATCATCATTATGCTGTTTTGAAAGAAATAATGAAGCGGTCATAGGAGTTTTTCCAAGTATTGTCTGAGCATGAATTAGATCTAAGTTGGTTCCATCCACAGGAACCATATCTGGAACCTCTAGGTGAACAGCTTTAAGATATCGTTCTTTGTGTGTAAACAATAGTAAAACCCCGTTACGATCTATGAATCTCTAAAAAATATTCAAAAACTTTTCGAGGAATTTAACTTTTTTAGAAAAAGAACATCTGATTAATTTTGCCCACCAGTATGCCACATCTATGGTTCAAAAAGGCATGAATCCTTATATTGGAATTATCAGCTATTTTTCAAACTGATGAATAGTAAATCTTTCCAACCTATTCACTCCTGAATAAAACATCATGAAACAAGGTAAAAATTGCAGTCGAATAGAAATAATATGCTATGAGAAGGTTTAGAGAAAGTGGTCAGAAGAGACAAAAAAAATGTAATATACCTATCCGAATCAACGCTCAAGTGGGTAGACCGTCTGATCAGACTTACCGCATCATATCAAAGCAGACAAGATTTCGTATTGGCTGCTGTGCAAGAGAAAATTGAAAATTTACCTATGAAAAGTTTTCATCCTCGTTAGAATAATTTCATCATATCTTTTTATTTATCAGGATAAAATTTTCATGATACTTTATATTAGAAAAATAGGTTTTCCTAATAGTAATAAAGAAAATGTAAAATAGTTATTGGAGGTTTAACGCGCGTTTAATAAGATAATCAATAAAATTTAATATTCGAGCCCAAGTGGAAACATGAGATGTGAGTTAGTCTCGGCTATAGAGGCCTATTAGTTCTCCCTTTGCAACTATCTTTCCTATCATTGCTTTTTCAACATTTGATTTTTTTGAGTTAGTATCAAGATCTAGTTTTTCTTTTAGAGCATAAACCTTGAAGAAATATCTATGAGTGCCGGACGGTGGACAAGGTCCGCCATATGATTGTCTCTGAAAATCATTCATGCCCTCAACTCCAGGAACAACGTTTTCTGCAATCTCATCCATTGGAGGAATATTCCACACTATCCAATGATCCCAAGTTCCCATTGGAGCATCAGGATCATCAACTATGAGGACTATGCTCTTTGTTTCATCAGGTAATCCCTCTAACTTCAATGGTGGATTAATATCATCACCATCGCATGTGTATTTTTTCGGAATGGAAGCATTGTTCTCAAAAGCTGGACTAGTTATTATTAAATCGATCAAAAAATATTCCTCAAAATTCGCTCTTCAGTTAATAACTGGTTTTGGGGTTAATAATTCTAGTTATTTCTGGCTAGTTAGAAATTATTAAGAACTGATATTGTTGAGGATCCAAATTATTACTAATTATATTTTTTCGATGAGAAATTAAGAATAATTGTGCTTGCGATTAAAAGTATAAAACTTAATGGAAATATTGCGTTCAAAGATGTGGTCTCGATAAACTTTGCCGCGATCGGTGGAGTGAAAGCGATTATTGACTGTTGAGTGGACATAGACAAGCTATAGGCTAAACCTCTCCTGTTAGAAGGTGTAAGCTTTGCTGTTATACTTGACATGGGGGCCCAGACGGAGTCTTTGAAAAAAGCGAAACATAGGAATACAATGATTAGAAAAATCGTTGTGGACGTGAAGGGTATTAATATGACTGTGCCTGCAGCTCCAAGAATTGCTAGCATTAAGATTTTCTTATCTCCAAGCATGAAACCTAGATAGCCAGCGAACAGAGAACTCATAATTCCTATGGGTGGACCCAAGGTGAATATGAAACTCGCAGTTGCTTCTGAGAATCCTCTCATGAACACCATGTAAGTAGTCATGAATGTCAAGATCACGGTAGCACCTGCCTGACGTATTCCCATCGAAGAGAGAAATGATACAAAGTCTTTTGTTAGAATAGATTTAGTAGTGTTATGATTATTTTCATGCTTTTCATAATAAGGTAAATGACTCATTTTCAGAAGAAAGAGACTCCAAATCCAGATGGGAATTACCCAAAGAATATATGCAGATCGCCAATGGCCATAAGTTAAAGCTAAAGTCAGTGTCAATAACCC
>JBAUBP010000154.1:0-1575 GCA_049676905.1 Bathyarchaeia archaeon | reverse complement strand
TGTAAATTCTTTGGAAATCATATAACTACCATAACCTGACCCATAAGTGATATCCAAAACAAGCTTGACCGGCCTCTTTCCTCTGATGACTTCTCTTGGCCAAAGATAGCGACTTATGTGGTGAACTCCTCCGATATGAGCTGTCTCTAGTTATCTGTCAAGTTCGATTCCCAACTCTGGAATGAAGTTCTCATCTATGATCATTGCTTCGCTTGTTGGGGAAGGCTCACTCAATAGATTATCTTTTATCGATTTTTCCAGGATATTCATTGATTTATACCCCATTCTACATACCGTTCTTCAAGAGAGCGGATAACTCATTGTATTGATTGAATTGATCTGTTATGTTTGATCTCCTGTATTAACTGATTTTTCGATAGACGTAAAGATGTGCACGCCGAATCATTTCAAAAAACCCATCTTCAAGGAAAACATCAATGCTTCTCTTGAAAAGATATTTGAACATGAAAAATGATTGCTGCCAATTGGGAAGGTTGAGGTTTTCCTCAGGGGTAAAGGGGGAACGAGTAAAAGAATTATCCACAAATTCTACTTGTAGATTTTTCGGCGGTAACCGACATTCAGGGATTGGGTCACTCACTACAAAGATAATCCCAAGTGAAGGATTGCTGTAGTACTCATCAAGAGATGTTGGTTTGAATATGAAATCCGTCTCATTAATTACGGCTTGTTCTGGGGTGTTCAAGAAATCTAGAGGAACTCCTGGCTTGTTGAAACCGTGCCAGTATGGTTGTATGTTCGAAAAAAATAAGCTAAGCATATGATACCACTGGCGTGGCGTCCAGATATTTAGATGATATCTATTGGCAATATTTACCTCCCAATCGACATCTCTGGTAATCGGTGGCACAACAATGACCAAAACACCTTCCGGTTTTAGTAAACCCCAGGCTAAGCGAAAGAAGCGCGTAACATTCGGAACGTGCTCAAGAGTATTTGATGAAAATATAAAATCGAATGTCTGAGGTGAAAAGCCAGTTATAGCCTCTATAGTCATGGCTCGATATTCAAGGTTAGGTAGATTGAAGTAATGCTGACTAAACGCAATCGCTTTATCACTCAAATCAGTACCGTAAACAAAACGTGCCCCATGTTTTGCAAGGTATGCAGAACCGTAACCTGCACCTGAACCCACATCTAGAACCATACCGTTTTGGCAAAATCGAGTAGCAAAATAATAAAGTGATAAATGCGCAAAATAACAATCGTTTGGATAGAGGTGAGTAACTCGTTCACCGCTATTAGATATCTGCTCTACGGTCCATTGTTGAGAAGATTGCACGTATTCCTGATATACCATATTTTCACTCTAATTGTATAAATTACTTTCTCAAAGGAATAAGTACCCGTATGGTAGATGTACTCTTGCAAAGCCTTGGGTTATCCGACATTAATCAAAGCAAGGTGTCCCTGTCTTATTAAGATTAGTCTAAGGTGGTCACTGAGTTTCGCCGGCACATCTTTGAAGACGAGTATCCGTATTTATAGCTGGATGCTTTGTATTTGAAAGTTGGACAAAATCACCGCATTGTCAATCAAGTAATGGTAATCGCA
>JBAUBP010000153.1:0-1547 GCA_049676905.1 Bathyarchaeia archaeon | reverse complement strand
CTCTATGATAGGGATATTGTGACAATCGGGATTACAATCGGTATTGGGTTTAGTCTTCGAGATAGCTTACTGAGTGCTATGGATCCAGTACTCGTGCTAGGAAGCCTGGGAACATTGATTATGCATTTTATTACGGGGGGGCTCCACGGATTGGGGTTGTATGTGAAAGATAGAGGTAACTCTTTCTGGATTGTTCTTAGTCTAATCGCGGTACTAGTCCACAGCTTGTATAGTCTGTACCTGTTTGTCTGACCTTTCAACTGATGAATCTGAGATACATGCGCGCGTTTGCATGTCCTGTAGAAATAGCGGTCTTATTTTCGTTGTTCAAGCCATATTAAATATCTATATAAGCTATCAAAGATCTTGAAGAATCGTTTCGATTTAGCATCCCTAAGCTATTTATGAATTCTCATAGTCTGAATGTTCACACATATGTCTACGCAAAAGGAATCAGATTTTGTCATAATCAATACAAAGCCTTTGAAGCGAATTTCAGAAGACCTAGATACCAGCCCTAAGTCTCTTTCATTAAATGTCAATACACCAATGCAGGACCTAATCGCCGCCTTTAACACGGTTGAAGCTAAAATCAGACTTAGCGCGCTCAGTCACGAGCCTCTAATGTAGGTTCTTTATGCGCGCGCGCAGGGGTGAAATTTAAAATTATTATGAGCTGCTTGCAGGAGGCGCTCGTGAATCACCGGAATATTTTGTCGACTATTCCATTGTCTAGTTTTTCATATTTTTCTGTAGAACCGACGTCATACCAAAATTTGTCTGTCTCATAGGCCATTATCCTGTGGTTATTTTTGAGCAATTCTGGTATAAATCCTCCCATAATATCCAAGGAAGTATTATTGTCGAACATATCCGCTAGAACATCGAGGGACCTGGGTTCTATTGCCAAGACGCCTATTCCTGCTAGGATGTCTATTTCAGGTTTTTCAACCCATTCAAGAACTTCTTTTTCGTGAACTTTAGCGACGCCTACGGGAACTTTGTACCCTTTTCTGACAGCCAGAGTGGCGTAGGGCTTATTTGTACGGTGCTGTATCAATAATTCTGTTAAGTCGATTGAGGAGAGTATATCTCCATAGTAGATGAGGATGGTTTCAACGTCTTTGAAGGCTCCTTTTTTATAGGCATTAAACAGCGATCCACCGGATCCTGGAAGTTTTGGGTCATCTAGGTAGTATTTCATCTCAACGTCGAAGCGGCTTCCATCGCCGAAATAATTTGTTATCTGTTCGTTTTTGTATCCGACAAGCATGATTAATTTTCGGACGTTATGGTTCTTGTGATGTTGTATAATGTATTCGAGTAAGGGCTTTTGTTTAGTTCCGACGGGTATCATGCATTTCTGGAAGTAGTAGGTTAACGGACGAAGTCGTCGTCCTTCGCCTCCTGATAAAATTACACTAGCGACATTGTTAAACATTGGGTCTTCCCGGTTCATCTATAATCTAGAAATGTGTGTGTCTTCTCGATTTATTAATCTGATAGACGTTTTAATTCTGAACTGGGTTCATGATGGCATCATTCAC
>JBAUBP010000152.1:0-2596 GCA_049676905.1 Bathyarchaeia archaeon | reverse complement strand
CACGATCTTGAAAATTTAAAAAATATTTTGGAAGACTTTAAGGTTTGATTGATGGGAGAAGCTGACGGGTATAAAACTTCCGCCAGCTGAGAGATTTTTAATGAATATTTATGATTAATATTTTTTCAAGTCGATTAATGGTTGCTAATCGCAACCATTTCTTACTTTATAGCGCGCACTTTAGACCCGATTGATGGAGTGTTATAGTGGTTTGAGGTGGTCGCCGACTCTTATGAAAGAGTTGTTGGCTCTTGCACTAGCTAGTACAACGATACGTTCTATCTTGTCTCTTACTGCCGATTCGACAAATTGTTGTCTATTATAATCTAGTTCGGGATGGTCACGTACAATTCGATCTACTTCATTCATCATTGTACCAGGTATACGAATAGGTACTCTCTTATTACTTGATAATGGTGAAGTGCTGCTTATTGTTCTTGGCAAATATCTCACCTTCCATTTTTTTTGCTATTTTTTTTTGATTGACTTTCTGTTACATAGGTATCACATTTATAGATTCTTTAACCCCCAAAAAATTTGGAGGTGACAAAAATGGAGATCATCTATGTTGTCAAATTTTATAATAATCTTAGAAGGAAATATATTGTGAAAAATATATTTAAAAAATTGAAAATAAAAAATAAAAGAATTCTGAATCATAAGAATAAAAGAAGATGAGAATAATCCAATATTATTTTATTAATTAAAGAAGAAAATTATGTAAAAATTTAATCAAATATCGTAATAATTCAAGCATGATATGACTGTTTTAGAGAAATTAAGGATTGAAAGAATTATTAGGGCATTAAGAAATGATGTAATAAAATAAAAAAATAATATCATAAAAGTAATATCATATTTCTTGTGGAGATAGTGTACGTATAGAATCATTGTTTTATGATATTAAGGTAAAACAGAGGATTGTTATTACCTAAGATCGTGGATCACGTGTGACAATTGTTTTAAGTGAAAAAGTTCGATAATGATTTAGTTAAGTAGTTAAGTCATGGACCTGGGTATCCCATACCTTCGGCGAGGGGAGACCACCCAGATCCGGACAAGCACCCCGGGTGGAATACTTGCAATTAGATCTTGATAATATTGAATATAAAAGGTTCATTATTCCCTACGCTATGATATCTATACTGTTAATTTCGATTAGTTTCAGTGTAGTTTATGGATCAGATGATTCAGCTTCAACTACTATCGAAGGTGAATATGGTTTAGGTTGGTTGAGAGAAGATATCTCTGAACGTGACTCACCAATTATTGTTAGAGATCCACTTCCAGATTATCTTGATTGGAGAGATGTAGGTGGGATAGATTGGACAACTGCTATTCGTAATCAAGGGGGATGTGGAAGTTGTGTTGCTTTCAGTGCGATTGGGACATTTGAAGCTAATCTTCAAATAGATGCGAATGACCCTGACTGGGACATTGATCTCTCTGAGCAATTACTATTCTCTTGTGGAGGTGGTGATTGTACTATTGGGTGGTATATCAGCTCAGCTCTGAATTATCTAAAGGATTATGGTACGGCGGCTGAATCTTATTTCCCTTACCAAGCTTCAGACCTTTCTTGCCCTGACAGCTCAGGTTGGCCCAAGTATACTATAGCTAGCTGGAATTGGGTTACAAACAATGTTACCGCCATTCAAACATACCTGCAGGACGGTCCAGTTGTCGCAGCTATGGATGTTTATGATGATTTCTTCTCATATTCAGGGGGAATCTACCAACATACATCGGGGGGGTATGCTGGAGGTCATGCCATCACAATTGTAGGTTATAATAACACTGAAGGCTATTGGATAGCTAAGAACAGTTGGGACACTTGGTGGGGTGAGAACGGCTGGTTCAAAATAGCCTTTGGAGAATGTAATATAGAGACTTCTGTTGCAGCTATGACTGTTTCAGCATCAGTGCTAGAATATCTAATACAGTTTGATTCATCTGAAAATAATGGAGGATCATCTAACCAGGGCACGATAACATTCGAATCCTCAACATACTCTCTTCCAGATGAATTAAACCAGACTTCAGGAAATTATCAAGTTACATTCAATCCTAGCGTAAATTACTGTTTTGTCAGATGGGTGACAAGTGGTGGTATAGCAGCATCCAATCCTCGTGCTCAATCGACTACTGTAACTATTACTGGCTCAGCAACTCTAACCGCAATATACAAACTTAGAGTTTCAATTTATGATATTGATTGCGATATAGTTAACGCTAGCGAGGACAATGTTAATTTCATCTACCCAGATTATACTGGATCAAAACCTCCCGGAGTATCTTATGCTGCTCTAAGCGACTGGACAGCTGCAGGATACATTGCAGGAATGTGTACAAATATTCAAAAAGAGACAACAGACACAAACCAATTAATTGTTGATAGTAATAATGGGACAGTAATATTACAAAATGAGACGGTAATTCTTTTTGGTGGACCAATAGTAAATGCTCCTGTAAAATATTACGAAAATAACAGAGTCGCACCATTATATTACCGGAATGTTGACGGAGCTAATTATTGGTATGAATTCGATGGGACCAGACTTGAAGAAACAAGAATGACATACGCAGAAATAAATGC
>JBAUBP010000151.1:0-8652 GCA_049676905.1 Bathyarchaeia archaeon | reverse complement strand
TCTTTGGATTGTTTTTTATCTTTGGACTTTTCCATTTCTTGTCTCGCAAGTTGTTTGGCTAGTTCCACATTGGGTTGATTAAACGGATGTATGCCTAAGATTGCTCCAGCAGCTGCAATTGCCTTCTCCCAGCGAAAGATTTCCTGGCCTAGATTCATTTTTTCAGTCATATTTATTCGGACTATTGGATGGCCCACATCACTGATATCTTGGTATAACTTTTCTAATTCTTTATTATCATCTTTCTCTATGAAAAGAAAGACAAACAAGCGATCTTTTTCATAAAACTCAGTTTCAATAGCTGGTTCATTTGTTACTGGAATTATACCCTTCCCATCTTTTCCAGTACTCTCTGCGATAAGTTGTTCAAGCCATATTGGAAAACGTGTTATCGAAGGGGAAGTAAGGAATGTTACTTTATCACGTCCTGCTTCTGTTAACTCCCCTAAGGTTGCTCCTAATTCGAGACCGGGAGTTTCATCGGGTAACATACAAAATGCACAGCTTTCGGACATCATCCATGCTTGATCTAGGATATGGCGGATATCCAGTCCAATTAGTGCGGCGGGAACCAAGCCGAAAACTGTTAGGGCAGAGTATCTTCCTCCAATATCTGATGGTGCTGTGAAGATACGGCGGAACCCTCTTTCCTCGGCAAGTTTCATTAGAGGTGTACCATAATCTGTTATAGCAACAAAGTGTTGACCGCTATTCTTATTGATTGCTTGGATTTTCTTCCAGAAATACTTGAATAATGATAATGTTTCGATTGTGGTTCCTGACTTGCTAGATACTAAGAATAGCGTTTTACTCAAATCAATTTTATCTTCTACAGACTTTATAGTCGATGGATGAGTGCTGTCTAGAACGATAAGTTGAGGATATCCATTTTTATTCCCGAAGATATTTTGGAAAACATCGGGTGCCAGACTTGAGCCACCCATTCCAAGTAGCACCACATTCCTTTTTCCTTCTGATTTGATTTCCTCTGCGAAAGAAAACAAGTCTTCCACTTGATCGTGCATCATTTCTGGCAGAGTGAGCCAGCCAAGCCGATCGGTTATTTCAGGAACAGGTTTTTCGAACCATAAAGTTGGATCTTTAGACCAAAGTCTTCTGCTGAAACCTAGGTCTCTCCAGAGCTCTAACCGATTTTTCACTTTTTCTTGATATTCTCCGAGAGTATAAGTTCTAGTGGCTTTCTGACCTTGAATAATGGCTTGACGTTTCTCTTCTAAGGTTGATAATAATTCATTATAAGACTTGGAGAATGCGTTAACACCATCAAATTGTAATTTCTCTGTTATCTCATTAAAATGAATTCCAAGTTTTTTCAGTTGATTGAGTTGAGCTTCCGCCTCTTCGAGCCCACTATCAAGTCTAGATTCTGGCAATCCATGATCTCGGAAAGCATTCATTGTGGCAGGTGGCACTGTATTAACAGTATCTGGTCCAATCAATTCTTCAATATAGAGAACGTCAGAATAGGATGGATTCTTTGTGCTTGTACTTGCCCAAAGTGGTCTCTGCAAACGTGCACCACGCTTTGCCAACCTCTCCCATCGTTCACCACTAAAGATCTCTTGAAATCTTTTGTAAGTCGTCTTTGCATTTGCGATTGCTATTTTTCCTTTAAGAGCTAAAGCCTCTGAAGTTCCAATATTTTCTAAATTCTTGTCAACAATTGAGTCTATTCGACTCACAAAAAAAGATGCAACAGATGATACTTTATTAGGTTCTTTGCAACGCTCTATCCCCTTTATGTAAGCGTTGGCTACAGCTTCATAATGAGAAAGAGAGAACATCAGAGTGATGTTTACATTTATTCCTTCAGCGATCAAGGTCTCAATTACAGGAATACCTTGTGATGTTGCTGGAACTTTCAGCATCAAGTTAGGTCTATTTACTTTCTTCCATAGACGACGGGCCTCCTCGATAGTCTTAGATGTATTATGGGCGAGATCTGGTGGAAGTTCTAAACTAACAAAACCGTCAGCACCACCTGTTTCATAGTAAACGGGCCGTAAAATATCAGCAGCCATCTGTATATCTTCTATCGAAAGTCTCTCAAAGAGATCTTGACCATCAATATGCGGATCCGTTTTTAGAATCTCAGTGATTGCTTTATCATAATCTGAGCTTCCTGCAATTGCTTTCTGGAATATTGTTGGATTGCTTGTTACTCCTCTTAATCCATCTTCTTCAACAAGACGTTGTAATTCACCGCTTGTGATGAGATTGCGCCGGATGTAATCAAGCCAGAATGATTGACCATATTTTTGAAGTTCCCTGAGAGGATTCATCTTCTCAACTTTAACTTTGAGGAATAATAGATGTTTCATCTTTTCCAGTAAGCGTGCAAACAAATTTCTTATCATCACCTAACCAGTTGTGTCTTTGCAAATGATTATTCTTACGTTGTTAATTACAAAGGTTGCGGGTACACTAGTGGTTGTATTGTGGTTAAATGCTTCAAGACGTTTATCCTGCAAGTCATTACCAAGTAACACTTCAATTTCTTTCATTCTTGTTTCTTCACAAACTCACTTTAACTAACTAATAATTACATTTTGAATACAGACTCATATGAGAACGAATATATCTCCAGATAGTGTGACAATCGAAGCAATATGCAGTTTTCTATTGTTCACTCACAGTACAATCAAGCCTATGCCTTCTAACAATTATCACCACTGTAAAACCCAAAGCTAAGATTAACGCCATCATTCCACCAGCTGGAAACTCAGGTATAACCATATTATCCTGCAATACTTGGAATGGAAGATCAAACTGTGTTTTCAACCATAATGAACCGTTAAAATGTGAGTAATACATGGCGCCCTGTGTATACTGCATATTGTAATTCAACTCAAACAATGGATAGACATAGTTGGTTACATCTGGCGCTCGAATTACTATAGCATATTGTTTACCAGTTTCCAACTCGTAAGGATTAACCATCTGTATCAAATACCATTGCTGTGTTGTCAATTGTGAAGCTGAAATAGTGCCGTAAGTTAGGTCTGTATCACCCATAGTGTCTCCTTCACTGTCTCTTATTGCAACTATGACTGTACCTTCAGCGTCTTCTGCAAGCAGGCGAATTTTAACATGTGTAACCCAATATGATGTCTGATTTTCTTGTGGAGTAAAGGTTTGAGCTACCCAAGATTGTCCTCGAACATCTTTTGAAATTCCTCTACCTAAACTTATGAATTCAGCAATAGTTGTCACATCTCCAGACTGCGCATGAACCGTCATAGCAAATCCTGAAGCTGTTAAAAGTAAGAGAATCATCATTAACCCGTTTATTCCTAAATATTGCCATTCAGCTTTATTATTCAATTTTCTCATAACCCCCTCTGTGACATCGACAAGTACATTTAGGATCTTTACATTAAGAATGCTTGTTTTGATGTGCACATAGACATGACTGCCATGCACCATAAGCCGCTTCTATCGCCCAATCGGGCATCTTGTTTTTCCACACAACATTTTTCTGACTTCCTTTATCTTCTCAACTTTTATAGAGCGATAATTTATTTTAAGTCTCTGAGCATGATTCACAACATTGTTTATAATATAAACAAATTTCTTGTAGGGCTCATACAAGCGATTTGTTGTAACATGCTTAATTTGAGAAAATTACATCATGCGTTTGACGAGCAATCATGAGGTCCTCCATAGTCTGGATTATACGCACAGTACACGTGCTCTCAGGAAGAGTGATAACATCAGCGTTCGCATTATTTAGATCCTCATCAAGTCGTATTCCAAGATGTTCAAGGCGTTCACAAATTTTCGAACGAATCAATGCTGATTTCTCACCAATACCACCTGTAAAAATTAGTATGTCAATCCCTCCCAAAACCGTGACAAGCGCCCCAATATGTTTACGCACATAATAACAGAACATATCTATCGCTTGGGCAGCATTGGATTCATCACCTGATTTTTGTATTAATGTTTTCATATCCGAACTCAGACCAGATACTCCCAAGATTCCAGATTCATGGTTTAGAAGACGATCTAGTTCATTAGGATCATAACCTTTCTGGCGCATCAAATAGATTAGGATACCAGGATCCAAGTCGCCGCTACGCGTTCCCATCATCACACCACCTGTTGGGGTTAGCCCCATAGTTGTATCCATGGGAACGCCATCTTTTACTGCTGCTAAACTTGCACCATTGCCTAAATGAGCAATGATTATGCGTCCCTTTGCATCCTGACCGAGTGAATGAATTACATATTCATACGAGAGTCCATGAAAGCCATAGCGTCTCAATCCTTCATCCCAAAAGTGTCTCGGTAGAGGAAGCCGTTGTGCTACTTCTGGCATGCGATGATGGAAAGCTGTATCAAAACATGCTACCTGTGGAATTTCTGGAAATTGGGAGCTAATCTCCTCGATACATAGAATTCCAGATGGTAGATGAAGAGGAGCAAGCGGTATCAGATTGTGTAGAGTTACAATAAGCTCTGGTGTCACATGTTCAGGAGTAGTATGTTTTGGACCTCCATGAACAAGACGGTGCCCCATAGCATCTGGCCACGGTAAGTTGAGACGTTTTAAGGCTGCAAATATCTCTTGTAGTGCAAGTCTATGATTAGGGTGATCGATTTTTAGTTCTTCGAAATTCTGTTTTTTTCCATCCTGAATCTGTAAGGAGCCATTCCCTAAACCGATTCCCTTGACTTCTCCTTTAACAACCAAAGTTTCCTCGTTTTTTCCCATTTGGTATAACGCAAATTTTAGGGATGAAGACCCACTGTTCAGGCATAGAATATGACATGATTTCTTCATTGAATAAGCGCACGCTACCATACGTTAGATCTTTGAGAACGTATATTGAATTTATCCATTGACAGATTAATGAAATGAAAGTTGTATCCTTCAACATTTAGTATGCATGATATTTTCAGGAAGGGTTAAAAGGAAGTTACTGCGAACGCACTGAGTCATATTGACAATGCTGAGCAATTACATAGACATCGCTGGAGAAGAAGCGATCGAGGAGATTAGACGAGTAGGGGAGAGGCTCAGCGGAAAAAAAGATAGTCCAAATAAATTCTACCAAGATTGGAGGGGGAGTCGCTGAAATCCTTCAAAGACTTATCCCATTACTGAGAGATGTCGGCGTCGATGCTGAATGGAAAACCATCGAAGGTAAAAATGATTTCTTTAAAATTACTAAAAAAATTCATAATGCTCTTCATGGAATTAATGTTCCAATCACACAGGAGATGCTTGAATCCTACATTCACACTAACAAGGAGAATGCTAATCAATTAGATCTAGATGATGCCGACTTTGTAATTGTTCATGATCCCCAACCAGCTGCACTGATTAATTATTTTCCTAATCGTAAAGGAAAATGGATATGGCGATGCCACATTGATCTATCAACTCCAGATCCCAAAGTTTGGGAATTCCTGAAAACACATGTTTCTAAATATGATGCAGCGGTCTTTCACATTGAACAATTTACAAAAAGAGATCTTCCAATAAAGCAGTTTGTTATCCCACCCTCAATTGATCCTCTTAGCGAGAAGAATAGAGATCTAACAGATGCTGAAATAGAATCAGTTCTCAAAAGTTTTGGCATAGACACAGAGAAACCGATTATCTCACAGATTGGTCGATTTGACTCACTGAAAGATCCGCAAGGCGTAGTAAAAATGCATCAGGATTTAAGAAATCACAAATTCTTCTTTGATATTTTCCACTTGTTAAAAAATGGATTCAAAACAGATGTAATGCAATCTAGGAAAACAGAGATGGATTGCCAGCTAATCTTGGCTGGGGGTTTAGCCGATGATGATCCTGAAGGCCTTCAAGTGTGTAAAGACCTCCAAAAGAAAATCGGTAAGAATAGAGACGCTCATATTTTATGTAAACCACACTTTTCTGACCTCGAAATAAATGCTCTTCAGCGGGCTTCAAAAATTATCCTGCAGAAATCTTGGAAGGAAGGTTTTGGCTTGACAGTTAGCGAAGCATTGTGGAAGAGTAAACCTGTAATTGGCGGAAACACTGGAGGTATACCTTTACAGATAATCGATGGAAAGAATGGTTTCTTGGTTAATAGCGTAGAAGAGGCTGCGAAAAAAACCAAATATTTATTGAAGAACCCTCAGAAGGCTGAGGAGATGGGTAAGAACGGTAAAGAACACATTAGACAGAACTTCATCATTACCAAGCAGGTAATGAACCACTTGATTCTATATCTGACCTTAGAGACAATACCTGCAAAATTAGTACAAATTTAACAGTTAGATCCAGAAAGGAAAGAATAACCTGCACATGAAACGTTCGCTTTTTATTTTAATATTGTTTTGTCTAGGTATTGTGTAAGTGATGTATTGATGAACGTGATTGATGCTATAAAGACGAGAAAAAGTATTCGAAGTTTTCTTGATAAACCGGTTGAAGAAGCCAAACTTAATACTGTATTAGAAGCTGGAAGGTTAGCTCCGTCTGCTGCGAATCGTCAAGAATGGCTATTTTTAGTTGTTCGTGAACCTGAAACAAGAAAGAGAATTGCTATGGCGGCTGGTCGACAGACATTCGTTGGTGAAGCTCCGATAGTTATTGCAGCTTGTGCCGAGACAGATAATAAAGTAATGAGATGTGGACAGTTATCTTATCCAATTGATGTTGCTATTGCACTTGATCATATGACATTGGTTGCTGTAGAGTTGGGTTTAGGAACATGCTGGATCGGAAATTTTGACGAACAATTGGTGAAGAAAATTTTGGGTATTCCTGATGGGATACGTGTCGTACAGCTCTTACCTTTAGGTTATCCTGTGGATCCATCGGTGATAGAGAAGAATCGGCTTCCTGTTGAAAAGATTGTAAGATATGATCGTTGGTGAGCCTCTAAACACCTTCAGCTACTGTCATGGTGAGAGTGTTCTTAACCTCTTTCATTCTTCTTATTTTGAATGCTACTAACTCCTTAAGGTTCTCCATGTTTTCAGCTTCTGCTTTGACAATTACATCATAGACTCCATACGCTACATAGGCTTCCTTGATATTCTCCATTTTTCTCAATTCTTGTATTAGATCCTCTTCCATTCCCAATTCTGCGTTAATTAGGATATATACTACAGGCATTTGTCATCAACTATAGTATTAATAATAGAAATTATTAAGATTAGAATTCCCCTTTCGATAATAAATCTATGGGGGATGTTGTGAGTCTATGGAAAGTTCTAAGCTAGATACGATTGTCATTGATTGTCAATCTGTAGGAATTTCTGGCGATAGAATTGTAGCTGCACTAATAGATCTCGGTGTCAATTCTGAGAAAGTAATCAAGTCTATGGAATCAGCTAAGGAGCATGTTGAAGGTTGTGAGAGTCTCAAGGTTGAGATCCTTGAAACATCCAGAAATGGTTTACGAGCAAAACAGATTGAGATAAAAGCTGATGAGAGCAAGCAGCATCGCTCTGGAAATGAATTGATAAATGCTGTTTCTGAAACCGCTAAAACTTTAGGTCTTTCTTCGTGGGCACAGGAAGTAGCTAATAATTCGATTAGGACTTTGGTTGCGGCTGAGTCAAAGCTTCATGGAAAAAAGATTGATGATGTTGTTCTTCATGAGGCAGGATCCATAGATACTGTTGTAGATATTATCGGTGTAGCTTCTGCACTGGATATTTTGGGCGCGTCTCAGAGTACGAAAATTTATTCTACTCCTGTTGCTCTTGGTGGTGGCCTTTTCAAGTTCTCTCATGGCACGATGGCGTCACCTGCGCCTGCAACGCTTGAAATTCTTACACAAAACGGATTTGATATTGTTGGCGGGCCGTTAGATTTTGAACTTTCAACTCCTACTGGAGTATCGATTCTCACAAGCTTGGCAGAAAAGACAGTGAGATATTTTCCTGAATTTAGACCTCAAGCCATAGGATATGGTGCGGGAGCCAAAGAATTCGATAATGTTCCTAACATATTGAGAATAATCGCTGGAGAGATGACAGGATCTAAGCTTGTTCATGATGAAGTTCTTCTTCTTGAAACAAATCTCGATGATGTTACCGGTGAGACAGTTGGCTATACAATGGAGCGACTGCTCTCAGCTGGTGCTAAAGATGTATCAGTCATTTCTATTATTGAGAAAAAGTCTCGTCCTGGATGGATAATCAGTATAATGACTGAGGAGAAGGATGTCGATAGACTCACGGAGATATTGACGTCAGAGACTGGAACACTTGGTGTCAGAACATATCCTTGCCATCGACGAATACTTACACGTGAAAACAAGAAAATCCAACTAAATATTGAAGGAGAAAAGCATGAAGTTGATGTGAAGATAGCTAGAGATCGACTTGGTAATAGTGTGCATCTTAAACCTGAATATAATGATATTCGCGATCTAGCTTTGAAACTGAACAGACCTTTTAGAGAAATACATGAAAAAGCTATCCAACAAGCCAGAAAAGAGCTGTTGAAAAAATAGAATGTTTCGTTAACTGGTTAAATCAAAGTCCAGAACTGTTTTTCCATCATTAGAAGACAACTGTAATTTGTTTTCTGTAACTTGGATAATGTTGATTTTCTGGATTGCTGCGAGATATTTCATTTCTTGGTTCATTATATCTGGACAAGCCATCTCAGTCGATGCTAACGGTCCAATAGAG
>JBAUBP010000150.1:0-1722 GCA_049676905.1 Bathyarchaeia archaeon | reverse complement strand
TGTTTGACGTGCTCCCCTACCAACATTATCTTGCTCATTGTGAGCGATACTTGCATTAAGCGAGTATTTACCAAAATGTGGTTTAGCGCTGGTTACTTTTGCTTCTTCATGTTGAGGATCATAACCGAATGAACTCCATTTATCTAAACCGTTCTCGAATCCTCCATTTTCTACAAGTTCAATCGTCTTGCAGCTTGAAGGAACTGTTAATATTGATAATGAAAGAATTGAGAGTAACAACACCAAGCTACTGCATCTTAAAGTATACCCACTAATCGTAGATGTCATTTTTCATTCTTGCTCCGACTTGATCTTTTACGTTTAATCATGAGCATTACTATAATAACAACTAATGCGGCTACACCAATAATTATGGTTATAGACTGAACCGTCCCAAGTTGATTATCAGAGTTTTGACTACTTGTTGGAGTGGGTTCTGCTGAAATATCGGGAGTACTTGGAGATGTTGGAGTTGCAGTCGTAGTTGGCGATGTTTTTTCGGCCTCCCAAGGCGTCGGTTTTTCAGGTTCAAGATTGCTCTCAAGACCGATATCATCCCAATAAATCATTGGTTCAGGCGATTTAAAAGCCCATAATGTGATATTTATCTCTCTAACATCATTCAAATCAAAATCAGGATAGTTTTCCTTAAAGTCTTCATCGATATCTCTTACAATGTAATTCCACCTATCACGGTCAATACCATTAATCACTAAATCTTTGATGTCATCTCTTTCATAATGATCATCACCAGAGACATAGTAAGATATACCTTTTTTATCAGAAGAAGTCTTAACCCAGAAATCTATTGCCGATATCGTCCTTCCTTTTGGGAAGCTTGGTACACTTTGTGGATAGATCCAGAAACTTAGAGTTAGTTTTGAGGCAGGTTCGTCTTGGATAATTTGCCATATGCTGCCGTTACTTGTTCTTAATGAGAATCTTCCAGAATGAGAATATTGATCACTAACTGCCGCTTCTTTTCCATCGCGTCTTTGCCAAGGTTCAATTTGTTCTCTCCATTTTTCAGCTGAACCCTCAAAATCACCATTATTTATCAGTTCAACAGTCTCGATGTTTGACCCAGTCGAAAAAATTAACAGAAACAATGAGAATATACATAATAGATAATTCAAAATGCATCACAGAATATCCTGAAATTTCTTAATATATGATTTTTTCGTATAATCTGCATTACATAACCCACAGTTTACATTATTTTCGCAAGACATATCGAAATATTCCATAGGGTATTCTGGAGCTTGGACTTATATATTAAAATAAATAAAATGAGGTCGCGCGCTATGATGATGAACTATGAAAGTTCTAGGAATAGTCGGTAGTCCCAGGAAGAAAGGCAATACAGACATTCTCATGGATGAAGTCCTAAAAGGATCAAAAAACGCTGGTACTGAATTTGAAAAGATTTTCTTGAATGATCTAGATATAAAACCATGTCAGGCCGAATGCAGTGACTATTGTAAAAAGAGGGGATATTGTAAAATAAACGATGACATGTCACCATTATATGATAAGTTGTTTGAAAGTGACACCATAATTTTAGGTACACCTGTCTATTGGTACGGCCCATCAGCTCAATTGAAAACATTCATTGACCGCTGGTATGCATTCTGTCATCCAAAACATGTCCAGAAAATGAAGGGAAAAAAATTCGTTTTGATCGCTCCTTTGGAAGAGACTGATAAATCCGCAGCCCAACCC
>JBAUBP010000149.1:0-3414 GCA_049676905.1 Bathyarchaeia archaeon | reverse complement strand
TCAGCAGTTATTGCCGCAGTCTCTTTATTCGGAGCCTTCGCTGAAACAACTGGCCTTGAAAAAACTGGTTTAAACATCATTGAACCAATAGTTTTTGTTGGCCTGTTAATTGGCGGAGCGTTACCTTTTCTGTTCAGTTCTATTTCTATTCGCGCTGTTAGTCGTGCCGCCGGATATATAATAGAGGAAGTTAGAGAACAATTCAAAATTCCTGGCGTTATGGAAGGAACCGTACCACCCAACTACGCACGAGTCGTGACTATCTGTACTGCGGCAGCTCAAAAAGAATTAATTGGTTTAGCACTATTAGCAATATTAACGCCTTTAGCAGTCGGATTCTTACTAAAACAAGCCGCACTCGGAGCATTCCTCGCAGGGATCATAGTAACCGGACAATTACTAGCAGTTTTCATGGCGACGTCAGGTGGAGCTTGGGATAATGCCAAGAAAAAGATTGAAGATGGATTTTATGGTGGTAAAGGGTCTGATCAACATAAAGCAGCAGTGGTTTGCGATACAGTAGGAGATCCACTCAAAGATACCTCTGGTCCAGCATTAAATCCAATGATTAAAGTGATTAATCTGGTGGCGCTCATTTTTGCACCGGTCATATTACAGCTCTCAACTATGCCAATTATAATGACGTTAACTGGTTCCATACTTGTTTTGATACTCGCCCTCGTAATTTGGCATGGAAAACGAGGAGGAGTTTTTACCAAAGACAACCTGAACTCAAAGTAATAGGCAAAAAGGCTTAAATTCTTATTCAGAGTTGAAAATATATTGCTTGAACCCTGTCGCCATGTGATTATCCAAGTAAGATACAAATTCTTTAAGTAAATTTTTAGTTGATGAAACTTGTCAGTTGGATCTAAGAAATGTTTTCCCAGCTGCGAACTGTTTAGATGTGAACAAAGAGCGCTGGTATTTCAAGGTAGAACATCGTACTGCAGATTTGCTGATGACGAATGTATACCTGAAAGCTGTAAATATACTAGGTGTGTCAAAGGCAGATTTCTTCCAAATGGAACATGTGGCCTCAACATGAAAACTCGAGAACTAGACATTAGACCGGATGAATGCGTGGATCCCATGGAAATCCCCAGCAACTTAGCACACAAAATGAAGAATAGAAGACCCTATTGAGAGCTTCACAGTACCCAAAAGTCTGTTTATTTGTTCATTTCTTTTAGAGACAGTCTTTGAATTATTGTGGCTACTGCAGAATGATCTAGATCTTCGAAGCCTACAGCCTTGGCAGATTCATACATTTGGTGAGCTAAACTCGTCATTGGTAATGATACATTCATTTGTGACGCAAGACTCATAGCCAGCGTAAGATCTTTATGTTGAAGCCATACTTTGAATCCTGGTTCGAAATCATTTTTTATCATTTTAGGCAACTTTTGTTCTAATGCCCATGAATTCCCTGCACTTGTCTTTAGGACTTCGTAGAGTTTCTTAAGATCGATACCGGTTTTTTTGGCTAGAACAAATCCCTCACTAATGCCAACGAGGTTAATTGCCACAAGCATGTTATTAATGAGCTTGAAAATTTGACCAGCACCAGTATTTCCAACGTGGTAGATATTTGTTCCAATAGCCTGAAGAACATGTTTACACTCATCTACTTTATCATTAGGGCCTCCAACCATTATCGAGAGAGTCCCTTTTTCAGCTCCAATTGTTCCTCCACTCACTGGCGCATCAATGAATGTGATACTTTTTTTATTGCATTCATTAGCAAGTTTTTTTGCTGCAGTTGGGTCTATTGTACTTGCATCAATTATTATCCCTCCTTTTGGTAGACTATGAATAAGGCCATTTTCTCCTAGCACTACATTCTCAACCTCTTTCGATGATGGAAGGGACAATAATACAATTGTAGATGTGTTTCCTACATGTTTAGGAGATTTAGCAGCTTTTGCTCCTAAGTTCTCAAGAACTCTGATAGGCTCATCTCGTATATCAAATACTGTAAGGTTAAATTTATTTTTCAGAAGATTTTTACCCATAGATAGCCCCATAGCACCTAGGCCTATCAGTCCAACATCATCATTTCTCATCACTCATCTACCACCATATCTTGAACCAGGTTTTTTTTTCTTCCACAATCCAGATACTCGTTCAGCCAGACCTTTATGCCGTAACTCCCACAACATATGTTCATCATAACAATCTGAACACATTCTTTTTTGGCAATACCTGCAAGTTTTGAGGTTTTCGTAATTTCCTCTGCATTCTTCACAAGTGACCATTAATCTTCACTTTGATTATTTGTTTAATATGAATAAATGTAAGGGGGTAATTAAGAGGCTGCTGTTTTTAATCATTCTTCTTGCTTTTTCGCTTTCCTAGCAAATGTCAAATATCCAGTATGCCCAACCATATGTGTTTCAGGCCTTGATTTTCCATCCTCAATCCTAATACGACGTAGTAAAAGTTCGATTGTCTCGATGGCTAGAAAACCTTCACTTTTCATAACAGAAACAGCTTTTTCCACTTGGTTAATAGTGGGACTGAAGGAAGCCAGATTCGACCCATCTCCCAGCGAATTAAATGCATTCGGGATAACATTCCATGGATCGCCTAAATCTAGAAATACCGCATCAACTCCAGATTCTTCGAAACCGAGTCGTGCATCTGAACATTTTATTGTTACATATTTCAGTAGGCCAACTTTGGAAAGATTCGATTTTGCGTTTTCCGAAAAATTTTTGTTCGCCTCATATGAGTAGACATGGCCATCTGGTTTTACGATATTTGCAAGGGCAGCTGTAACAACTCCACTTCCTGTACCTGTTTCGATCACGCGCATTCCCGGTTCTACTCCCAGCTTGAACAGAGTGAAACCGATGTCTTTGTCATAAAGTATCTGTGTAGGTCTTCTAAATGTCTGGATTTTATCATAGAATGAGGGTTTTAGAATGTACAACCTATGTCCAGTTGTCGTGACTACTGAATCTCCAAATTTTTTCCCCATTATTTCAGATGTTTTCACTATTCCCTTGTGAGTGTGAAATTCTTCTTTATCTGAGAGATGAATCAACCATTTCCTTCTATTGTCAAGCCATAAGAGAATATACATTCCAATTTTTATCTTTTGATTCAAAAATATTTCACACCATCACATTGATCACTTATTCATGATTTTATTGATCTCTTTAGCTGTTGATTCACCCTTTGACCTTGATATAAAATGTAACACTAGTGAGTTATCATATTCAGAGGATGTTATCTTCATTGTTGAGTATTTTGACCGAAGAATTGCATTGATAAGGCAGATTATGACTGGAATGTTGATTAGAAATATTATTTAAATGCCTTCAATGGCGAAGTCCATCTTACCAAAAGAAAACAAAATTGATTGTGCAGCTAATAAGAAAATTGAGAACACTAAGGGAGGAATAACGC
>JBAUBP010000148.1:0-3122 GCA_049676905.1 Bathyarchaeia archaeon | reverse complement strand
CCTCGGGAAAATCATGTTTAGATGTTCTTATTGTTTTATGTAAGACCGTAAGGACTATAGCATCTTTTTCGCCTGTAGGTCTATGTTCCAAACCAGCTCTCATAGTAGCGCATTCTCCCTGATTAAGAACTATTTTAGATTCCCTTGTTTCTAATGCAAAACTACCCTCAAGAGTCAGAAAGAATTCATCTTTCGGATGGGTATGAAAGGGAAATGTCCCTCTAAATCTCGCTATTCTAACCAGATATTCTCCGTCGACTTCCGATAGATCAAAAGGAGAAAACGTATCTAACGAAGGGATTATCTTTTGGATATTGTACTTATCTTCTGACATAACTATTCCTCTATATTCTGATTGTGCATAATTCAATAATAATTGTTGTTTAAAACAGATGCGCCCGACTATAGAATTACCACAAATTTTTGGTGCGTGCACAAATTAATTATTAAGTTTGAAGAAGATACAAGATCTAAAAGGATTTTCTTTCTCTACAACTTTTAAACACATGTCATCAAATAACTTGCGCCATTCTCCTTCTTTTAGATAATTAAAAGTGATAGGCATTTTTAATTTTAAATAAAATACTTTATTCCAGCAGTAGTCGAAAAGGATTAATCCAAATCTTTCAAGTATGTTGCTATAAACATGATCAAGTATCAGAATTTCTTTCTTTGATACTCTGGCTGCTTCCTCCATTAATCTACGAATTTCCTGGAGACTCTGAGTGTGATGAAGACAGTAAACAAATATGACTGTATCAAAACTATTATTTTCAAAGGGAAATTCTTCTCCATCATATATCTGTATAGGAATCTTGGGGTTTTCAGATCTGGATATTTCAAGGCCCATAATCTCTTTTGATCCATTAAATTTGATAATTTTCTCTATATCACCAGATCCGCATCCGACGCTTAACACTCTCGAACCCGATATGTTGGTCAAAAGAAAATCGGCTGTGTTGTTGAAATATAAATTCTTAACCTGTAAGCGTTCCATCATTTTCTTGCTATCGGCTTCTCTATTAATCAAATCAAAGACCCAATTACACTATTGTAATCATTCATCTAGCGGCGGGATTCATGTTTATTTAGGTGCGGGGAGTGGGATTCGAACCCACGAAGGTCTACACCACAGGATGGCTCATACTTCCATTGAAGATCTTAAGTTTGGCATTACAGACGCAAATCTGTAACCCTGCCCCTTTAGCCAGATTCCTGCCTCGTAAATCTCTTTACGAGGTCTCGGGTACCCCCGCACAGAGCATGAATCTGCTCAGATAAAAATAAACTTTAGCTTTTAGTTTTTAGAATTGCTCATTAGTAGAAGATATGATATGCCGGAGATGGTTTTAGCATCAGTTATTTCTCCAGTTTTAATCATGTCTTGAGCTTTCTCGATTGTTATGGGATATAGTTCAATCTTTTCATCGATGTCAGGACTATCCCCGACTCTCCTCAATTCTGAGGCATGAAATAGATGAATTTTCTCACTACTGTATCCTGGGGCCAGAAAACAGGTAATCAGTTCCTCTATTTTACCCGCTTCATAGCCCGTCTCTTCTATAAGTTCTCGTCGAGCGCAGGCTTTGGGATCCTCATTCTTATGTAATGTGCCAGCCGGAATCTCAAGAAGCACTTCACCTACTGGATGTCGATACTGCTTGATAAGTAGCAGTCTCCCATCATCTAGAAAAGGCAACAAAGCTACAGCTCCAGGATGCTCAATAACCTCCCGTTCAAAAACATCTCCACTTGAGAGCTGAATTTTATCAATTCTAAGGCTGATTACTTTGCCATCATAGATCTTTTTGGATCCTGGTAAGATCTTAAATTCACTCAATCTAGGAGCCTCAAATGAGAATGCTTTTGAAAGAATATAAAATGCTCATAGAACTGGCTATGTTTCGCCCACCAAACCCTTAAATTTCTCACAAGTTTTTCATGAGAAGAAGATGGCCGCCGTAACGTAGAAGAGATATCAAAATCTCTGCGGAGCCTGGTTAGCGTACAGGCCTGAAAGACTTCAAGTCTTGGCCAATGGAGCCTGGAGGCGGGGTTCAAAACGTCGAATGACGTGAAATTCCCCGCGGCGGCCCTCATTTTCAGAAATGATGTTAATAATATGCTATTGATAATCTAGAAAAGCGGATTAAATGAAATTGTTCTTTGGTTAAGGAATAAATATCAACACAAATTAAGAAAGATTAATCTGCATGGTCGCGTCGTTAGGCTGGAATTATGGGCCGGTAGTTCAGCTTGGTATACTCCGTGTGGAGGCCAAAGAACGTCTGGTTTGCAGGCGAAAGCCAAGAAACCAGAAGGTCGCGGGTTCAAATCTCGCCCGGTCCACCAAAATCTGCCAAGTTCAAATCCTTACAGGTACGCAACAGCGCGCGCTATCAAAGTAACTCAACAGTTAAGTGTGTTCTAAGGAGATTTCTTGAGGAATGCTTGCGATTGGAGAATCGGTTTCACCCAAGAA
Source organism: Bathyarchaeia archaeon (assembly GCA_049676905.1). Lineage (GTDB taxonomy): Archaea > Thermoproteota > Bathyarchaeia > 40CM-2-53-6 > RBG-13-38-9 > RBG-13-38-9. Next base: position 640 of record JBAUBP010000148.1, on the reverse strand, counting down.
GCAGTTGGAGGCTTCAGCCAAAGGTTTCTAATATTTGTTTGTCCCTCGACTGAGTTGGAAGCTTGAACAAAGATGCGAATAGAGAAAGCTGAGGATGCAGAAAGTGTCGTAAGGAAGTACTTCCTCGGCACGAAAACCCGACACGGAAAGATCGCTTTTTTGTCTACGGAGTGGGAGACCGAGGGCCCCGATGAAAAGGGCCTCTGGAAGATCAAAGGAGTTTACGTCACTGAGACAGACGTAAGAGAAGAATTTACGGCAACGGTGTCGTCACGTGGCGAAGTAGCGATCACCAGTTCAGTGAAACAGAAGCCGCCTTTCGGTTAGAATTACCCGGCTAAATGTTGGTGTTCACCAGCTAGGGCATAAATAATGAGAAGCGCGTGCAAATCTAGTACGTGTACTAGTAGCAGCTGCATGAGAGATTTCTTAAAGAGATCTTTTTACAACATTCTAGACACCAGATGTGACTGCAAACATCACAGTGACCAATTGTAATGTCGTCCAACGCGAGGGCAAATTGACAATTGCTAATTTTTTCGTCGTCGCTAGTTGATACATGTTCAAGCGTTTCACAACTGTGTGTATTCTCGCTTCCACATTTCGGGCAAACGCCAATCGCCATACGACGCGCACTCGC
>JBAUBP010000147.1:0-3330 GCA_049676905.1 Bathyarchaeia archaeon | reverse complement strand
ATATAGGTGGTGTAGCTGGTAGTCAGAATCTGCATACAAATATCGCAATGATAGTTTCTTTCCAAGTGGAAGGAAATACAAAATGCATAATTTACAATGTTGCGTGGGATCCGAGAGAAGAGATCTATCAAGGCTTCCCTCTGCCTACAAAGCATTCAGATGATGTAGTAAACATATTGATTCCTGCAATGATGAATTTTAGATGGAATAGTATTGAGCGTGACCTTTCAAAAGATCTCGAGAGTTCTTACCCAAATATTGATGTGAAAGAAATTTCCTCAATAACTATCGAATTAGTGGCAGTACGCTTTCAAAAAGTAGGTTTTCTCATCGATGTATTCTGGGATGATATCAGCTTAAAAGGTGAAACAGAAATTGCGCCTTCTCCAACCACTCCAACTCCTACTCAGTCTGAACCGATTGAAACACCCACACAAACTGAAACGGTTATTTCGCCATCAATAACGAGTGAAACACCGACAAAAGAAACACGTAATGTACAAGAAGCGCCAGTGAATACTTGGTCCCAAATACAAACCGTGGCTACCATTATGGGAACAATATTGGCGATGGTGACGCTGTTTGTGCATCTGAGACGTCGCAACTAATTTTTTTCGATTATTTTCTTAGGAAGAGATATAGTAATATTAGGTTGATGAAGCAAAACAATAATGAAAAAACAAAGATTATCATTTCACTATATTCTTGCGTTAAAACATTAGCAAGTTGTAGAGAGGTTTTTATCAGTAATGGCATTCTAAAAATTGCCTCTATCTTAAGCTGTTGTTATTATCAAATGAATGGCTGGGCATCATATTATTTTCTTTTTGTTATAGAGTAACTCAATATCATGGCAATCCCCACAAAAAGCAATACTAATCCGACTGATACCCATGTCTCCAAGGCTAGTTGATAGCCTATGAGGATCGCTATGCCAACTGCGGTTACGATTATGCCTCCATGAAGAATGTCATCAGATCTAGGTTTTTCTTCCTCGATCTCTGCTCTCCATAAGCCTTTCTCTATGAGCTTCATTTTTCTACGGTGGTCTAAAGTTATTGTAACGATGACGCTAATTATCGCGAGTATAGGTATCAAGAGTGCCAATTCGATTTGAGCCATGGGTCATCAAACACTTACATAATAATGCTAGTTTAATTTAATAATACTTTACAATAGAATATAATGCATACGCGGGGATGAATTATGGGTTTAGCATCGATTGGTTTGGCATTTTTAAGACTTGTTTTAAGCATATCCTTCGCTGTGATAGGCCTATACGTTGCTTCATGGGTACTCGGAAAGCTGACAAAAGGAATCAATGAGTGGGAAGAGGTAAGCAAAGGCAACAATGCAGTTGCAATCTATATGGCGGGTATCTTCCTTTCTGTCGCCATAATCATAGGTCCTGGAATTCTCGGATTGTTTAGGACTATGGAAATAGTTGGCATAGCACTTGGGTTTGTACAATTGATATTTGCATTAATCTTAGCTGTGGCCGCACAATATATTGGTCTATCAGTCTTAAGCAAATTGATGAAAGGTGTTGATACATGGGAAGAACTCAGGAATGGAAATATTGCAACGGCAATAGTCATGGCTGCCACAGTTGTTGCAGTTGGTACAATAGTAGCAACTGGAGTTCAGAGTATCATAGAAGTAATATTCATCTAAAATCCTCGGTCTTTCTTTTTAGTTTTAAGTTGAGTCGCTTGCGAATAGCTTAGATGATATCGATTGAAGTTTCACCGCGATTTAGCCTTATTATGTTCTGATAATCCGGTGGTTTTGGTGGCCAGTCCTCTGTCATGTACCTGAAGAACTCGTCTTTACTCTTCGGTTTAAGTCCTGGATTGTGATTTCTCTCCTTTCCGATAGTTGAGGATGCATCATTATCTTTAAGGTGTTGGGCTGCACCGATGTGTAATGGGTATATCTCAATATTGTCATCTAGTTTCAACAATTTGTTGTTTAGGCTTTCATAAAGTCTATCGGAATTTTCCCGTGGATCTCCTCCCATATCTATTCTTCCAACGTCTCCTATCAGCATGGTATCGCCTGTTAGCAATTTGGAGTTATCCACTAAGATACACATATGATCGCTAGTATGACCTGGCGTGTGAATGAAGCGTAATTCTACATTTCCCAGTCTTAGGATCTGTCCGTCCTGCACAGGTATTGTCTTGAACCTACTACCGGAATTAGCATGCATGTAAACTCCAGGTAGGTTGAACATTTTGGCAAGATTTCTTGCTCCAGAGATATGATCAGCATGAGTATGAGTGTCAATTACGCCCACTAGCTTTTGAGAACCTTTTATCTCGGCCTCTTTCATAACAAAATTAATGTCAAGAAGGGTATCTACTATTAAGCACTCTCCAGTTTCTTTGGATCCTATCATGTAAGTAATGCAGCCAGAATCAAACCTTTTGATCTGTTTGAGAACATGGGTCAATTTGATTTCCACCATAAGACATCTGAGTATCTTTTCCTCTAAAGATAGTGGTTTCGATTTTATTCAATATGCTTTCCCAGTCAGTCATACCTAAACATTTTCTGAGTGGACCCTATTATTATATAGATAATTCTAATAAGATTCGAGAAGGTATTTTTTTCAATGTATGACGATGCTAACCCCTTTGAGGAAGTAAAGAAACAGATCGACATCATTAGAGAAAGGGCTGACATAGATTCAAGTGTCACGGAACAGTTGAAACATCCAAGACAGATAATCACCGTCTCAATCCCGATTAAAATGGATAATAATGATCTTAAAATTTTTACAGGTTATAGAGTTCAGTATAACATGTGGAGAGGCCCATACAAAGGTGGAATAAGATACCATCCAAGCGTGGAACTCGATGAAGTAAAAGCATTAGCTGCATGGATGACATTCAAGACCAGTGTTGTGGACATACCCTACGGTGGGGCAAAAGGCGGCATCGTATGTGATCCTAAAACCATGTCATGTACTGAGCTCGAACGTTTGACAAGACGTTATACTTCGATGATCATGGATGTAATTGGCCCCTTCAAAGATGTGCCTGCACCAGATGTTGGAACCGATTCTCAGACTATGGCTTGGATTATGGATACGTATAGCTCGATTAAGGGCTACAGCATCCCTGAGATCGTAACTGGTAAACCAGTAGGCTTAGGAGGATCCCAAGGCAGGGAAGGCGCTACAGGTCTGGGTGTAGCCATCTGTGCCAGACTTGCAGCTGAAAAGATTGGATTAAAATTAAGTGGGGCTAGAGTCGCAGTTCAGGGTTATGGAAAGGTTGGATATGCGACTACCAAATCATTGAATGAGATGGGCTGCAAAATAAT
>JBAUBP010000146.1:0-4799 GCA_049676905.1 Bathyarchaeia archaeon | reverse complement strand
ACGTACAAATGGTAAGTTCGGCTGATAAAGGGGCTGTTTTTAGAAAGTTCTAAACAAAATAGTCTGGAATCCTATCAGCTTCATTTGAGATATTAGGGCTCAATCTGAAACGTTCTATTCTTTTCATAACTTTAGGGTACCATGCCCCTCTTCTACCTCAAGTTCATTAGCGAGTCTCAGATGAATGTTTGTCAAGTTTATCTTCAAGTCAAGAAAGCTTTCTTTAGAAGAAAAAGATCTCATAACAGTTGGATGGCAACTCACTTCTTCGCTAACTAGGTTTCTAAGTGCTTCTAGCTGAATAACAAATCCGGATGCCGATGCGCCTAAGTCTTTCAAATTCAGATCTATTACATCCTTTCAAAGATAATCGAACATGAGGAAAATCGAATTGAAATAACTCTCTAGCAAAGTCAAGAGAGTCGCCGATTAAATTCTATTTGTCTCAAGAATAAAATGCAAAGGTTGCAGTAATTTTAGATGTTGCAGAAGTTGAATAAGATGAGATCTTGAGATGTTCGGTTCTCCACAACTTACTCTAGCTTGATTATGGCCTTTGCTAGTGGCTATTGATTTTAATCTCTTAGCAATCTCTTTTGGACTGTAGAAAGAACCGGCCTCTTCTGATTTGTAGAGAATTTTATCTTTCACCCAACAGAATCTACAGGTCAGGCCGCATCCGACTCAATCTGCTGTTGATATGCCCTCATATCAACGGTCTGCCCTAAATTGCTAATGCTTTCTTTTTACTTCATCATTATCTTTCGATGATAATTTCTCCATCGAACGATGTCTAACTATATGGCGGTAAGATCTATTACTCAATAGATTTTATACTAAAAGAATTTTGAAAGGTAGGGGTCTTTGCTCGAATTTGTTTTCAAATCCGAGCAGGAATATTGATTATCTGAGTTTTCGAGTTTTCATTTAGTGAACTTTGTCATTTTCGTGCCGCATTCTGGGCAGATGGCTTTCAAAATAGGTCTACCTTTTACTGTTTTCTCTCTTTTGACGGCGCTATCATCGACAGTAACTTTCTTTCTACATTTAACACAATACATTTCTGCCAAATCTGATACTCCTCTATCTGGGCATTGGAGTTACCAATGTAATAAAACTAATGGTGTTCAAATTTTTTTGTAATAAAACTTAATTTCGCGAAATTGTTTAATGAGTTTCACAGCATTTTCTTATCATTTTTGTGAATCATGTGTGTCATGGATGTTTCTTAATATTTTTGAAATCCATGAAAGGGAAGAATAATGGTTGTCTATTTTAACTTGTAATCTTGAAGATTGAAATTTTTAAGATATACATGAAGCATCTAACTTTTTCTAAAGATGTGAGTTCAATCAGTTCAATATTATGATTGGTAAAGGAAACAGTATTGGAAAATGATTTTACTTATGATTTAAGAGTTGGAGAATCTTCAAAAATATCTCGCACTTTCAATGATCACTTCTCAGAGCTTTTGCAGCTATTAAAATTACAATTACGACAATCGCGATTATTAATACTGCTTGGAGTATGGTTACAAGTATTTGACCTTCATTAGCAATTGTTTCATCTGAAGGTGGAGGTTGTATGGTTGTTATCGGAGATTGTGCAGGGGGCGTTGTTTCGGATGTTGTCTGTGTAGTTGTTGTAAGTTTTTTTTCTTGTAATTTTGCTTCAAAGTCTCCGGAGCCCTGAAGTCTCAATGTTGTAGAGACAGGTGTGACGCGTCCATACGAGAAATATGTGGGAGTAAATTTTCCAGTCCATGTTCCTTCAATAATTCCTGTTTCTTTGACAGATCCATCAAGTTGAAGCTCCCAGTCTCCAACCAATAATCCACTAACTTTGGATACTACTGTCCCTGTTACTCTTCCTGAATCATCCATGTTCCAACTATAGTTTCCTTTAAGAAAGCCGATGTCATTTTCCATGTGACTATCCCATTTGTAAGTAGCTTGGTATTTTCCATTCCAAGTACCGAATTGAGGAGTGCCTTCTAAAGTTCCAGTTATAGTTGCGTTAATCGTTACATCGTATTCGTTCATGACGGTGCCTTCGCCTAACATGTCCCCTTTCCAACTTCCTTCTGCAAAATTCAATTGTATTGTCTGTCCGATGGTCTCCATGTTTGGTCTGGGTATGATGTTGATTCCCAATAATGCCGTCGTTAGAAGTATTACGATAAGCGCAAGTGTAGTATTCATGTTAGGCCTTCTACAGAAATTAAGATTCAATATCTCTCTTTGTTCAAAATGAGTCTTTTCAGATTACTTTCTTTAGGTAATCCTATCCAGCGTTAACATGTTGAAGTAAGACAGTATAATCGATATTTACTCATAGGTATTTTCATAGTACGATGTTTTGAATGCGTTTGATTTACTCAGCTTTTGCTCGTCTAATTCGAAAGATGTAAAAACCTACTACCACGATGATGGCAATAACTCCGATGATGGCATATGTTAGATATTGATCGTTAGGTTGTGACTCAGATATCGGGGTTGCAGTTGGAGTTGGACTAGCTGTTGTGGTTGGAGTAGTTGTGGGCGTAGTTGTAGTGGGGCTTGGTGTTGTTGGAGTTGGTGATGGTGTCTCGATTGCTTGTGTTTTTCCATTAAATTCACCAGAAGCATCGAATTTTGCGTCGATCGCGACTGGAGTTCCGCCATAATTTAATGTCTCTGAAGTTAGGATCCCGTTCCATGTTCCAGTTATCTCACCCGATTCGGATTTCTGTCCTTTAATGTCGAATGTCAGGGTGCCAGTGAGGGCGCCTGAAATTTCAGCAACCCCTTCCCCAGATATCGCTCCAGAATCATCTATCGAAACAATATAGCCGCCCAATATGGTTCCTGTGTCTTCTTCTTCGATTCCTACTGGTGAAACTGTGTAATTTGTATTAAATTCGCCTTTCCAATCTCCGCTTGAAGTATCTCCATCAAATGTTCCGCTCACAACGCCATCGAATTTTATTGTTAATGAGGATTTTTGGACTGGAGTAGTCCCGCCGATAATGCCGTTCCATGTTCCTGTTACATGAACTGGTTCGGCTGCTGAGGCCGTGTTTAAGCCTTGACCGATCCAAGCTAAAACTGTAAGGACGATTATCATGAATAAGGCTGCTCTCAAACCTTTATTGGCATGCAGTGTTTTTTTCAAATGGATTTTCACCAATTTTAACGGATGGTTTTATTATAACATTGTTATATAAGTTTGTCTGTTTGGAAATAAGTAATTGTATAACTCTCTAATGCGATGTAATCATCAATTTGATTATAGTTAAATAGAAAGCCGATTATCTCGTTTTGTGCAAAGGAAGAATATTGTAACACCTCTCTTATCGAATCATAAGGGAATCCTTGGACTTATTGTTGGGAGTGGACTTTTTCAACTCCTAATATATCTCAAGCTATTTTTCCTAGGAAATTTCAAAGAAAATATTCTAATTTATACAACATTGTTCTTAGTCATCTTCGTAATCTATTTGGCTATTTGCTTGATAATTTTTAGAAAAAACAAGATCTCTTTAAGCAGAAAAGAAATTAATAGACTTGTCATAACGGTACTGATTTTCTCTATGATTTTCCGATCGGTGATGCTATTCACCGAATCAACTTTGAGTACTGATGTAGTGAGATTTGCATGGGATGGGAGGCTTCTGAAATATGGTGTTGATCCTTATGCTCACGAACCACACTCAGCTGAACTGGATTGGCTGAAAAATGTCCCATATTTTGAAGCGTATGATCACCAAGATGAGATCTCGCCTTACCCTCCATTTGCACAAATAGCATTTCTGTTTTTTAGCATTATTTCAGAAAGTCTGTTTGGTTTGAAAGTCTCATTCTCGGTACTGGATATGATCAACTGCATTCTTTTGGCATATCTCTTGTATAATATGGTGGCTAGAAGGTATTTGGGTGGAGTGGTTCTTTATTCTTGGTCTCCACTTATGATAGTTGAAGTTTCTTCAAGCGGCCACATGGAGCCGCTCCCAATATTTTTCATATTGGTCAGTCTAGTTTTGCTTTCAAAAAAACGCTTGTTCTATTCAACTCTATCATATACTTTGGCGATATGGTCAAAGGTCTTCCCAGTTCTATTTCTTCCAATCTATCTAAAATATCTCAAGACGAAGAGTAAATCAACAATTGTAATACAGCATTTGATTATCCTTATTGTTTTATCACTTTTCCTTTATGTGCCTTTCATCTTAAGTTCTGGTGCTAATGTTTTTCTCGGTTTATATCGATATTTCTCTGGTTGGTTTTTCAATCCCTCATTATTTCTTCTGTTTAGGATTATATTAGCCGAGATTGGTGTTCCCTATGCAATTAGCAGAATACTTGCTGGCATAATTTTCATTGTTCTTGCATTTCGATTATCATATGTTAAAGAGGTGAGAGATCTCGAGAGTTTTGCCTATTTGTCAATCTTAACTTTGGGATTAAGTGTTCTATTGGCGCCCGCGGTCTTTCCTTGGTATTCGTCTTGGATTCTCATATTTTGTGCAGTCGTAGGATTGAATTTGAGAACTCTTCCTTGGATAATGTTGTCTGGAACCGCAGGATTTGTCTATCTTCTTCAGTATATGAGTGATGTTAATTTCATTCATATAGCGTTGATTGAATATGTGCCTGTGTACTTTGCTCTTGTTTTGGCTTATGATCCTCCGCCTTCTTTAAGGCGAAGTTAATGTGCATTTATAATGTGTTATAAAAACATATAATATTTTTATGATATAGAAAAAATGTTGTTGTACCATTGGAAAATTATATATTTAAACAAATCTGGAATATTGACCT
>JBAUBP010000145.1:0-3278 GCA_049676905.1 Bathyarchaeia archaeon | reverse complement strand
CAGATTTCCATTTTATCAGAGCAGGCGGGTTTACTCTCTTCAATATTTTTGATTTAATATATGATCAAACCTTTCTTTTTGAAAATTTGGAGTTTCTAGGTTACTTATGGATTCCCGCATTGGTATTGACTCTATTTCATTTACATAAGACTAGGCTCGATAATTATTTGGATCTGGTGAGATGGGCTTCTGCTTTATTTTTTGTATTAATGCTGACTAGAAGTTGGGTATCTGAACAGAATATTGTATTGCTTATTCCATTAGTCTTGCTAACGACAGTATCAAACAATAATTGGTCTATGGCTCATTTTATTTGGATAATACCATTATTTTTCTCTTTTGTGAATACGAGTCCTTTTCAGATGTTTTTCTTGATATCTTCTAAACCTATTGAATTCATAAGAGAATTCGATATACCCTACAGGATTCCACGACTGATGTTGAAATTTATCTTAGCTGTAGCTTGGCAAGTTGGTGGATGGATTTATGTTATCAGAACTTTTACTGTTAGGTCAAAATAGTATAATGAAAATACTTTTTCTATTTCTTATTTGTAGGTGCCTAAAGATTTTAAGTAGCGTAACTCGTTTAGAATGAATATGTCAATTGACATTTCTTTCAAGATAGGTGGAGAGGCTGGTCAAGGGCTTCAAACTATTGGATACATTCTTGCCAAAAGCATGGCTAGAGGTGGTCTCTGCGTCTTTACAAATCAAGATAATGAATCCAGAATCAGAGGTGGCCATAATTTCTATCAAATTAGAATTAGCGATAATAAAGTTGAGAACTTAACAGAGCAAATTCATGTCATAATTGCTCTGGATGAAAAAACGATTATCGAACATAAAGATGAATTGGTCAAAAATGGAGTAATAATATTTGATGGAGATAAAATCAGTGTAAAAGATTTTGACGAGAATTTATTGAATGTCCCATTTGAGAGAATTGCCAAAGAGAAAGCGGGCTCAACGAAGATGGCTAATTCAGTTGCTATAGGAGCTGCAATCAGTTTAGTGGGCTACGATTTCGATCTTTTGGAGAGTGTTTTAAAGGACGAATTTGACTCAAAAGGAGCTGAAATTTCCGATAAAAATATTCAAGCCTCAAGAGCAGGCTTCAACTATGTTTCAGAAAATGGAATTGATAAATTCCCATATAGAATTAAAAAAATTGGTGATAGTCAAGATTTCATATTTCTTAACGGAAATGAAGCTGTAGCCTCAGCTGCATTGTTATCCGGCTGCAAATTTGTTTCAGCTTATCCTATGAGTCCATCAACTTCTATCCAACAATTCTTTGCATCAAAGATGAAAGATTATTGTGTGGTTTTTGAGCAGGCTGAAGATGAGATATCTGCTATCAATATGATCATTGGGGCTTCATTTGCTGGGGCCAGGTCTATGACCGCCACGTCGGGTGGTGGATTTTCTTTAATGGTTGAAGGATTAAGCCTTGCCGGGATGACTGAGACACCTATTGTTATTGTTATTTGTGAAAGGCCAGGTCCTGCTACAGGCTTTCCTACTCGAACTGAGCAGGGTGAACTTGAGTTTGCGATCTATGCTGGTCATGGAGAGTTTCCAAGAGCCGTTTTTGCACCTGGAAACGTTGAACAAGCTTTCTATCTGACTTCGAAGGCTTTCAATTTGGCAGAGAAATATCAGATACCAGTGATCATACTATCAGATCAATATCTAGCCGACTCGTACTTTACGACAGAAAGATTCGATACTTCATCTATAAAGGTCGATAGAGGCGAGTTCTTCACTGAATCTCAAGTTAAGAAGTTTGGAGCATACAAGAGACATCTGATTACAGAATCAGGAATTTCTCCTCGGCTCTTTCCAGGTCAGAAATTAGGTTTAGTTGTGACAGATAGTGATGAACATACTGAAGACGGTCACATAACAGAACTTGCAGATGTGAAGATAAATAATGTCAATAAACGTTTTAGAAAATTAGAACTTTTAAAGAAAGATATTGGAACTCCATTTGTTTATGGTTCGAAGGATGCAGATACTCTTTTGATTGGTTGGGGCTCAACTTATGGAGCCTTAAAGGAGGCTACGAAGATCTTGAATGATCAAGGATCTAATGTGAAGATGCTGCATCTTAGCGAAATATGGCCATTCCCAGTTGAAGCAGTGAGTAATGAGTTAAAGATTTCAGACAATTCGATATCTGTCGAGAGTAATTCGATGGGACAAATGGCTCATCTTATCCGAGCTGAGACGGGAGTGGAGGTTAACAAGAAGATTTTGAGATTTGATGGAAGGCCACTCACGCCTCAATATATAATTAGAGAATTCAGGAAAGGTAGGTGAACAATTGTGGTAACGGTAAAAGATTATGAAAATGGTGAGACAGCTTGGTGTCCAGGATGTGGAAACTTCGGCATACTTCAAGCTGTTAAGAAAGCTCTAGTGAAAATTGATTTAGAGCCATATCAGGTTCTTATGGTCTCAGGTATTGGTCAAGCAGCTAAGCTTCCGCACTACATGAAATGTAATTTTTTTAATGGTCTTCATGGAAGAACGCTTCCAGTTGCAACTGGTGCTAAAATAGTCAATCCAAAGTTGACGGTAATTGCTGTTGGTGGAGACGGGGATGGTTATAGTGAAGGTGGAAATCACTTTATGCATGCGATAAGAAGAAATATTGATGTTACTTATCTCGTTCATGATAATCAAATCTATGGATTGACTAAGGGTCAGGCTTCGGCTACCAGTGCGGAAGGATTTGTTACAAAGACTACCCCGATGGGAGCATTTTCTAAACCTCTGAATCCGATTGCTCTTGCAATATCTCAAGACATCTCTTTTGTTGGGCGTGGATTTTCAGGAGACATAGAGCATCTTTCGAGTCTTATTGCTGAAGCTATCGAGAATAGAGGATTTAGCCTAGTCGATATTCTTCAACCATGTGTGACTTTCAATCGTGTAAATACGTATCAATGGTATAGAAAGAGAGTTTACAAGCTTGACAGTTCTTATGATCCAAAAGATAGGAGCGCTGCATTCAAGAAAGCTCAGGAATGGGGAGAGAGAATTCCTATTGGGAAAATCTATGCTCAAGATAGGCTGACTTACTTAGAACATGATCCAGAAATTGAAAGCAATCCTGTAATCGAGCAAAAACACGATCTTGAAAATTTAAAAAATATTTTGGAAGACTTTAAGATTTGATTGATGGGAGAAGCTGACGGGTATAAAACTCCCGCCAGCTGAGAGATTCTTAATGAATATTTATGATTAATATTATTTCAAGTCGATTAATGG
>JBAUBP010000144.1:0-5515 GCA_049676905.1 Bathyarchaeia archaeon | reverse complement strand
TAACGCGGTAGACAAAGCTTTAGGAGCTTCAATACTAAGAAACATCAACCTCAATAGATCTGTGCTTGTAACATCGGGAAGACAGAGCGCAGATATTGTTGCAAAAGCGGCTCAGATGGCTATTCCTATTTCAGTTTCGATATCGGGCCCCATACATTCTGGGATAAGGTTAGCCGAGAGAGTTGGGATAACCCTGATCTGCTTTGCAAGGGGTAAAAGATTCAATATTTACACATATCCTGAAAGGGTGAAATTGTCTTAGTATGATGGTATATGCACATCATATCGGTTCTTTTTTTATAATGTTAATTCAAAAAAATTTGTCAGCTGATTGATATTTGAGATTATTGGGACTTTATAACTTTGTATTTCCGTTTTTTGAAATGGATTGTTATCGACAATAATTACGTTCATGCCAGCTTTCTTAGCGGCTATCACGTCGAATGGAGAATCTCCAATTACTAAACAGTTTTTGGGATCAACTTCAAGTCTTTTAGAAGCTTGAATAAACATTTCAGGATTTGGTTTAGCTTCCTTGACATCATTTGATGATATTATTACATCAAAATAATTCTCAAGATTGAATTTATTCACAACTCGTATTACACTTGGCTTATCAGCTGACGTGGCCAGACATATACTGATTCCTTTACCCTTTAGATACTTGAGTAACGTTTCCACGCCGTCGAAAACTTGCATATCTTTTGATGTCTCGATAAACTCAAGTCTCTTGTATCTCACGATGTCATCGATATGTCTGTGTTGATTTTCAGGGAGAATCTCTTTAATAATTTGTTTTGCAGGCTTGCCAAAACGGTGATGGATCTCTTCATCTTCTACAGTTAATCCGAATCTTGATAATGCTCTCCGAAATGATTCTACATGAGCGTCATAACTATCTATTAGGGTGCCATCTAAATCAAAAATTACTGCACGGACTGGTAATGTAGATGATTTCTCACTTGACATTTTCTGGATGATTCTTTTTATGAAAGTCAATCTATCCTATATCGCTTAGCTAGCCTTTTTTCTCAAACTTGGAAGCACAAATCTCACAACAGAAAGTGTATTCTTTTCCCTCTATCACTTTCTTGACCGCGAGCTCACACCCTCCTCTTTGGGCTGTGCTGCAAAATACGCATTTCTCCGTGGAACTCATTTTTTATCCCCCTCTTCCTTCTTTGCTTCCTTTTCATCCTTTTTTTTACGGTAGTCATTTATTGCAGCATGTAGAGCGTCTGCAGCCAAGTTCGAGCAATGCATCTTTATTGAAGGCAACCCACCAAGGTTGCTAGCAACTTCCGATCTTGTTACTTTCAAACCTTCATCAAGTGTCTTGCCTTTGGCGATTTCAGTTATCATACTGCTTGTAGCTATTGCAGCACCACAACCGAATGTTTTGAATTTTAGATCTTCAATTTTATCGTCTTTAACTTTGATGTAGATGGTCATGAGGTCTCCGCAGACTGGATTGCCTACAGTACCTACTCCATCTGCATCTTCTATTTCACCCACGTTTCGAGGGTTTTTGAAGTGATCAATAACTTTCTCGCTGTACATCATATTTACACCTTTGAACATGGTCTAGATACTTGATGTCTCCACATCTTTGGCAGAATGTTTTTTTTAACTATTCATCCAAAAGATAAGGCTCTTGCTTATCAAGATAACTGAGATTATATATATTGACCCGGTAAAGGCTAAAAGACGTCTATAAATTTAATTTGTTCGCTGATGATCTTAAATTATTCTGGTTCATTTGATTTTCTTGATGAATACATGGATGTCTTTGTCTGTCTTTTCTACTGCAACAACTTCTTGTCCAGTGCTTTTTGCTAGACTGGGTAGGTCGAGTTCTGCAGCAGGATCATCAGCTATGATCTCTAAAATCTGACCCACTTGAAGCTTATCGAGCTCGACTTTCGTCTTGATGACTGGCATAGGACAGAACATTCTTACACAATTCAACTGTTTATCGGCTTGGGTTTTCAAATCTCATCCCTGTTTAAATATGTCTTTCTGAATTCTAAATCTTTCCAGTATCAAACATTTTCTACAGTCAAAGATATCAAGATATGATAGCTTTTTCTAGGTAGCAAATAAATACTTGGTGCAGATTCATAATCTGCAATAGCTCTGGGGAAAGGATCGATTGGCTGAAGTAGGAAATCAGAAAATACTTGTGTTTGACAAAAGGGTCTGCACAGGCTGTAGACTTTGTGAAATTGCCTGCTCATTCGCCAAATTCGATAATGTATACAGTTACGAAAAGACTCACATTAGACATACTATAGAATTCGTGCGAGCCGAGGCAGAATGTCAATACTGCCAACATTGTGAGGAACCATTATGTATGGCATCATGCCCGGTTGATGCGATCCATAAAGATGAAGACACAGGTATAGTGAAAATCAACCCTCTTGAATGTATTGGTTGCCAGACGTGTAATATAGTATGTCCTGTACGTGTTCCGAAGTTCTATCCTGAAAAAAAGGTCTCAGTAAAATGTGATCTTTGTGATGGTGATCCTGCATGCGTAAAGTATTGCTCTCCTATGGCGATAAGCTACGTAACTAGGGAAGAAGCTGACAAACTATTGAAAGAGATCTATGATTAGGGAAGATGACTCTCATGATAATCTCAAAGTCTCTTGGTGATGAATAGTGAACCAAGAAAAAGAAATAATTAAAAAACTTAGCAGTGAATTAGGTGAGAATTTCCTCGCGGAATCGAAGATGCGGCCAAATAGGCCTGTGGTCTTAGTGAAGAAAGATGCAATCCTCAACACCATCAAAATATTGGTAGAGGAATTTGGCGCAAGATTATGTACGATCTCAGCTGTGGATCACGGTCTTGATTTTGAACTAATCTACCACATGAGTATCAAAGGAATAATAATAAACGTCAAGATATCAGTGCCAAAAGAAGAATCTGAAGTTATTTCAGTAACTAGTGTTATGCCCGGCTCTCTCTCGGTTGAGAGAGAAATATGGGATCTTTTTCAGATCAAATTTCAAGGTATCACCGATTCAAGAGCCCTAATCGTGCCATATGAATGGCGAGATAAAAAAGCACCTTTAAGAAAGCCAATGGATGGCTTGGTGTCCCACTATCAGAAACCGACTGTTGAGAACCTAATGGAGCAGGGTCAAGTATTCACCATGCCCTCGACAGTCAAAAGCAATAGAGAGAAACTCAAACTTCCAGAAATCCAGACAACCATGACAAAGCCTGAAGCTATGAACGAGATACATGAGATAGCTCGAGAAGTTGCATTTGACAAGAGGGTCGGATACAACTGGGAGAAAAAGAAACTGAGGTATTAGACGTTGAGTCATAAGAAAGAATATGCTATGTTCTGGGGTTGCTGGGTTCCAATGAGACAACCGAGCATAGAAGCTGCGTGCAGAAATGTGCTGGAAAGATTTGGAATAGGCATCAAGGATCTTGAAAATGCGTCATGTTGTCCCGACCCAATAGTTACAGAAAGGCTTCAGCGCGAGATGTGGTTAGCCCTGGCAGCCAGAAACCTCTCAATAGCTGAAAAGATGGGTATGGAGTTAGCAACAGTATGCAACGGTTGTTACGAGACCTTATTTGAGGCTATAGATACCCTGAGAACTAATGATCTACTAAGAGGAAAAGTTGAGAAAGCTCTGGGTCAGATTGGAATATCACTTCCCACCACTGAAAATATACGACACATAATCCAAATCCTTAGTCAAGACATAGGTGTTGAGGAGATCAAGAAACAAAGTTCAAATAGATTGAGCAAACTGAATGTCGCCATTCATCCAGGCTGTCATTTATACAGAGCACATAGTCGGGATAAGGTTTTAGAAAAGCCTAAAATGCTCGAGGATATCGTAGCCGCAACTGGAGCAAAAATTGTCGATTATGAGCTTCAAAGATTCTGTTGTGGTTATCCGCACCGAATAGTGGAAGAAGAATTCTCCTTGAAGAGGATGCTTGCCCAAAAACTCCAAAAAATATGGGAGGCAGGAGCCGATTGCATCGTTGTGCCTTGTCCAGCATGCAACATACAATTTGAGTTTGGACAACTTGAACTCAAAAGGAAATATAAGATGACTTTCGGAGAAGGCATACCTGTTGTACACGTAATAGAATTCGTAGCGTTAGGTATAGGAATCAAACCCGAAGAATTCGGACTCCAAACACACAGAGGCCCAACATCAAACATAATCTCAAAGTTGGTGTAAATTAAGATGTCTCAAATTATTCCCATAGGGCCCTTCCATCCAGCACTCAAAGAAGCAGCGCACTTCAAACTTGAAGTCGAAGGCGAGAAAATAGTTGGAGGAGACCTCAAGTTCGGATACAACCATAGAGGCATAGAGGACCTAGCAACAAGGAAAACCTATCACAGCAACATCTTTCTGGCAGAGAGAGTATGCGGCATCTGCAACACAGTCCACTCCACATGTTACACACAAACTGTTGAGGCACTTATGAACATCGAACCGCCTGAAAGGGCCAAATACATCAGGACAATCGTTTTCGAAGCTGAAAGACTTCAAAGCCACATACTATGGTTCGGAGTTGGAATGCATGAGATAGGGTACGACACTGCATACATGTATTTTTGGCGTGAACGAGAACATGCAATGGACATACTTGAGACAATTTGTGGAAAAAGAGTCAATCTCGGAATAAACACGCTAGGAGGGGTCAGAAGGGATATCCCACCGGATACTGAGCGATTCATAAAGACCAAGTTAGATCTAATCGAAAAGATGATAGATAAAACAGGGAAACTCGTAAATGAAGACAGAGTATTGAAGGGAAGGGTCAAGGACGTTGGCATATTATCTAAGAATGATGCGGAGAAACTATGCGTTGTAGGTCCGACAGCCAGAGGTTCTGGTGTCGACATAGATGTTAGGCGAGACGATCCATACGCTGCCTACCAAAACATTGAATTCGAGGTACCAGTGGAAGAGAAAGGAGATGTCCTATCAAGGGTTATAGTTAGACTCAAGGAACTTCATCAGTCAATAAATATCATTCGTCAAGCTTTCAATGACCTTCCTACAGGACCAATTGCTCTAAATGAAATTCCCTTCCCAGAAGTAGGTGAAGCCTTCAGCAGAGTTGAGGCGCACCGAGGCGAACTTGTTTATTATATAAAATCAAATGGTTCAAACCAACCTGAGCGAGTCAAGATACGCACGCCTTCGGTTGTTAACAATAATTCAATTCTAACAATGCTACTCGGGGAAACCATCGCAGATGCACCAATAATTCTTGCAAGTATAGATCCCTGTTTCTCATGCACAGACAGGATCACATTGGTTGATTCTAAGAAAAATATTGAGAAGACGGTTACACTTTCAGACCTTAACAGGAGGAAGACTCTATGATACGAATTCTTGAGATCCTCTTTGGGATCCTGATATATCCTGGATTCATCTTCTCCCTTGTTATCGGCGGAACCTTCTATTGGCTCTACCGGAAAGTTCGAGCCAGATTCCAAGCAAGAAGAGGACCTCCATGG
>JBAUBP010000143.1:0-6238 GCA_049676905.1 Bathyarchaeia archaeon | reverse complement strand
CCAAAAATATCGAGGGCCGGTAGTTCAGCTTGGTATACATTTGGCCAAAGAATGTCCGGTTCGCATGTATGACCGAGAAACCGGAAGGTCGCGGGTTCAAATCCCGCCCGGTCCACCAAGCGCGCGTCAGTGTGCACACGCGAAAACCTGTTTTTTATATTTATAAGTAAGTGATTTAGTTTACTTTTGTAACTAGGATAAGCATTATATATTCCGTTAGTTGAGACTAAGCTTGCCTCTGGTAGTCTAAGATTTGAAACGTCAATTATTGATTGTATTCATGCTCTTTGCTATTGCTGGTTCAGCTTTGCTTGTATTTGGATCCGAAATCATTCGTAAAAATAATTATAGTCCGTTAGAAGACTCTGAGAAGACTTCTGTGTCGCCAACTCCAATTTTAGGACAGCCTGAACCGTCACCAACTTCGAATCTATCTCCATCACCCATCAATATGACCAGAGAATTACGAGTGTTTGCTGCAGCAAGTTTAGTTAATGTTGTGAATACTCATAAAGCAAAATTTGAAAAAGAAAATAATGTTAAATTGATGTTCAATTTCGGATCCTCAAGCAGCCTTTATCAGCAATTATTTTCCGGTTCACCAGCAGACGTTTACTTATCTGCTGACCTTAAATGGACAAAGAAGCTTAATGAGAGTGAACTTCTTTACAACAATGAATATTATAACTTCACAAAGAATAAACTTGTTGTAATAATACCCGACGACAATCCCAAGAATATTAGTTCCTTGTCGGACCTTACTAGGCCCAATGTTAAGATTATTATCGCAACACCAACTTCTCCCATAGGGAAGTACACAAATATTACGTTAACAAAGATTGGAGAAATTTGGGGAGATGAACATTCTCCACAATATAGAGGCGCTCAATGGAAGAATTATCGAGAAAAAGTTGTTAAAAATATCATATCATATGAACCTACAGTTTCACACGTGATAAGTAAGGTTGCATTGGGTGTATGTGATGCTGGTTTCGCATATGTTTCTAATACAAAATCTCAGCAGTCTGGGTTAAAGTATTTCGATATACCTGACGAGGTTAACACGATTGGTATCTATGGAATTGCAGTGATGGATACAGTATCGAAATTAAGTTTAGCTGAGAAGTATGTTGAATTTTGGTTTTCAGACGAAGGTCAAACGTTACTAGCTGATTATGGCTTTGGAGAAGGACCTATAGAACAGGAATAATAGAATTTATCGTTCGGGTTCTACTATCACTGCAGTTCCTGTTGAAGATATTACGGTAACTCCAGCTTGTAAACCTAGATCTGATGTTTCCAAGTCAAGTCCTGTAATTGCGTTGGCGCCCTGAGGTTTCGCTTTATCCTTTATTCTGTCCATTGCTTCGATTCTTGCTTTTTCAAGTTCTGTAGTAAATGCTGTCACCTCACCGCCTAACATTGATTGAAAGCTTGCTACGAATTTTCCTAGAACTCCTCGAGTACGTGGTGTAAGACCTGTTACTACACCTAATACTTTCTTAATTTTGTATCCTGGTATCGATGGAGTGGTTACAATTAGAAATTCTTGTGTATGCGATATTGGGGAACCACAATGTTGACAAAATGCAAATTCTTCTTTTATTTCTTTTCCACATTTTTGACATTTCATATTGATTAGCTCTTTTTTAGAGTGGCATATTTAGATTCAGAAAAACGTTACCAAGATTAGTCTATAGGGTGCTATGACAAATAACAATGTTGATATTAACATTATTGTTTGTCAATCATAAATAAACATAAGTTGTGTTCTGTGATATGTTGATTGGATATCCTAATCATCCAAGAAGAAATTTTCTCAAAGAGATCAATTGGATTGGTGAAAATAATTTCGATTTTATAGATGTATTTTTAGAAGAGGATGCGGCTTCACCACAAAACATCAACGTTCCGAAAAGTAAAGTGCTGTTGCAAAATTATAATTTGGATACGGTTGGTCATACCGCTTGGTATTTGCCTATCGGTTCCCCAAATAAAGCAATGAGACTAAGTGCTGTTAAGGAAGTATCCAAATGCTTTGATGTTTTCAAAAATTTGGCAGTGAAACTAGTAACTATTCACGCAGATTGGACTAGCGGTATGTTCTCTGAAGCTGAAGCGATCGATTTTCAGTCAGAGTCTCTGAATTTGCTTAATGATAAAGCGAGAGAATATGGATTAGAGCTTGTTTATGAACCCACAGTCTCCAAACATGATACCATCGAAAATATAGAGAAGATATTGGAAAAAGTGCCAAACATGCATTTTCACCTCGATATTGGCCATGCCAATCTCAATAATAATAATCCTATAGAATTCATAGAGGCTTTCCACTTAAAAATGAAACATGTCCACATGCATGACAATGATGGAATTCGGGATTTGCATTTACCAATAGGATGTGGAAATGTAGATTGGCAGAGAACAATAAGTGAATTGAAAAAATATTATGATGGCACGATTACACTTGAAATCTTCTCATCAGATAGAGATTATGTTCTATTAAGTAAAAGAAAACTCAGAAAATTATGGGATATGGATTAAAAGAGTAAAGTCAACTTTAACGTAATGTAATTTGAGCATGGTATTAATGTAATTAGAAATTGGGAGAGGAATGGACCTGTCTACTTGGGAAGCCACATTAGATCAATATGGAAAAATGATCGAAAAAGAATTATCACATCTTCTTTCGAATGAAACTATAAACGCAAAGAATTATCATCAATTTATTAAGGAACTCTATGAAAAAATTGAAGAATATGTTTTTCGACCAGGAAAGAGAATGGCTTCTTGCAGCACTCTGATAATATTTAAGGGATTGACTGGGAGAATCGATACTAAGATTTTAAAAATTTGTGTTGGTATAGAATTATACAGGCATTGCATACTGTTACATGACGACCTTGCTGATGATGATAAATTAAGACGAGGAGGACCTACTCTACACAAGATATATTCTGAGAACTATAATGATAGTTTTGGCAGAAATATATCACTATTCGCAGGTAATATTCTCCAGACGCTTGCTCTAAAATCAATTATTACATCTGGTTTTAGGGAAGAAGAAATTAATCAAATAATTGATCTTATTAACAGCAATCTTCAAGGCGTGAATGAAAGTCAGATCCTTGATTGCCTTTTCGAGTATCGGAAACCTGATGTTGCCGAGTGGTATGTAATGGCATCGAAGAGAGCCGCAACTCTATTCAAAGCCTCTCTTTTAGCAGGAGCCTTACTGGCAAATGCATCTCCGAAAGATTTGAAATTACTTGAAAAGGCAGCAGAAAACATAGGGTACTGTTTTGACATACAAGATGACATCATAGACACATTTGCATCAGAGGAAGATTATGGTCGAAAACCTGGTGAAGACCTTACAAAAAGGAAGAAACCATTGCATATAGTCTACACATATCTGAAAGCCAGTTCAAAACAACTTAACGAATTTGAGAAATCAATTTTCGAGAAACGGCTCCAAGACATAGACAAAATACGTGAGATAATCTCAAGTTCTGGTGCCTTAGAAGAAGCTAAAACCCGTTCGAGATTTCACGCTGAAATGGCGAAGAAATTGATCTCAGAGACTTCTCTAAATAATGGAGAAAAAAATTTTTTTCTCTCGTTCATCGATTACATAAAAGATAGTCTAAAATGGTATGGGTAGCTGCTAAATTTGTTACTTACCACCTTATGTATTAATTCAGTTATCTTCAGATCGTGCGTGGTTCAAGGCTTGATTGCACTTGAATAGATCCAATAAAAATGTTTGGCAGAGTCTGATTCATTATGATTCAAATAAAAAGTCAAACACTGAAAAAAAGATACTGATAATGGTGTTAATTTTAGATATTATTGTCATAAGTGGAATTATCTTCTATATGTCTCAAACTCAAATATCTAATATTAACGTAGTAAAATCGCCTGAAACTTATCGTGACACTTCTAAATCGAATTCAACTCAGATCCCGGATGTTTCAACTATGACATCAACTGCAAATTTTACAACAAGCTCTCCAGCCCAAGAACTAGAATCTCCAATCGTTAATGAAGAATCTGAGATCAGAGATACTCTAACAGCATATTTTGATACATTAAATACCCATTCAACTGAAGATGCAGTCAAATTTTTCGCAGATGAAGTTGAGATACTAGTCAATTATGGAAAAGACTACTCATATCAAGGTCCTAAAGAAGGAATAATCTCCTATCTCACAATGGCTTTTGATCTCGCTCCAGATTCAAAAATATCAGAGATTACAATTTCTAAAATCAAAATAAATGGCGATAAAGCTACTGTTCAGATGAATTATATGATCTCATCTGAATCATACAACTTTTCTATGTCAATAACCGAGTACGTAGATCTTGTGAAGCAAAATAATGAATGGAGAATAAAAAGAACAAATATTACATACTAGCTCTCAAGGTTGGAGCTTTTTTCGGATGGATAATATCTTGGATATGATTCGCTCACAGATATTTTAGAATGAGAGATTATCGAGGCTCCAATTGTAGTAATTATTGCTGTAGTCAAAATCACTGTAAGTGCTATTGGCATATAGATTTCAGAGTTGGGAAGATTGAACTCTTGAGGTAGAACTGCGAGAACCGCCGCAGCAAGGCCTCTCGTAAAAACAACAGTCATCATTTTTCGATCTTCAGAAAGTGTACTGTGAAAAGTTGCTACCCGTACTGATAAATATCGAACCACGAGGAGGAAAATTGATATTATTATTCCCAATGTGACCAGAGTAAAATCAGGAAAACTAACGATTAATCCCAAGTAAACGAAAAAGAACGTTTTTATTAGGAATGCAAATTCTGATTCAAGTTTTCTAAAAGATTCGTCCATTACTACGGGTCTATTTTTCCTATGAAGTAGATTAGAAATTCCCTCCTCATTTCCCAAGATAACACCAAATACAAGAACCGAAAGAGCACCACTACCTCCAAGATATTCCGATACTAAATATGTAAGAAAAAGCACCGCCAGAGTCAACATATACCTGTAAGGCTCATCCTTCATTCTTGAGAGAATGCCCAGCCATATTAAACCCAATAACAAGCCGAAGACTGCACCCGTAGTGAAATGCGATGTGACAACTCTCAGGAGTGCGTCTATGGCAGGCAGGCCCGATATAATCACCCCTATCATCGTTAGTGTAGCAATAATACAAAGAATATCACTAATCGCAGATTCAATGACAAGAGTAGTAGCGCCCCTATCGCTTATCTTTAATTTTGATGCCAAAGAGACAACTACGATAGAGCTGCTTCCACCAAGGATGCTTCCGATCAAAAGACTTTCTGTCCATCTAAACTGCAACGCAGCTCGAGTAATAACGGCGATTAGAATAACGCTCAAGAGGAATGAGATAATCGCTAATGCAACAGCTCGTGGACTCTCAGAAACAAGCCTCTGAAGCTTCAGGTTCATGCCGCCATCAAGAAGAATGATTATCAGTGCAAGTACTGCAAGATATGGAGCAAGAGGTGCAATTACCTCTAACTCAATGAAACCTAGAATTGGACCGAAAAGAACACCGAGAAGAACGAGAAATAGCATATCTGGTATCCCTGTCTTACGAAATAGGTAGCTTCCTAGAGAACCGATGATAATGACCGCTGCAACAAGCAGTAGGGGAAGGTAGACTCCTTCTATCAATGTCATACACTGCCCAAAAGTTATCTATAATGATTTAAAAAAAATACTATGATCATAATTTCGATAGATAATACTAAAATGATCTAGCATAAAACAACTTTGAGAATCATGGCGAACCCTATAGTGATTCACCATTGGTACGATTAAAGAATCAGAAACCGATTGAACTAGGTATTCGAAATGTTGTCAGGTTGGGATATGTAAGTCTCTTTACAGACTTGTCGACTGAGATGATTCTTGGTGTATTACCTTTCTTTATTATTAAAGAGCTAGGTGCAACTGCAGCAATTCTTGGAATTATTGAAGGCTTGGCTGAGGCTGTGAATTATTTTTTTCGAGTTGTATCGGGCGTATTGACTGACAAGATTGGTAGAAGGAAACCATTTGTATTGCTAGGGTACGCTCTTTCATCAATTGCCAAACCGTTTTTCGCAATTACAAGTACGTGGAGCCATGCTTTCATAATTAGAATCTTTGATAGAAGTGGAAAAGGAATTAGAACTTCTCCTAGAGATGCATTAATCAGTGATTCAGCAAAGAAATCTGAAACAGGGAAAGCTTTCGGTCTTCATC